>JBDTQN010000065.1:0-10592 GCA_039932215.1 Pseudolysinimonas sp.
AGAGCGCTTCACTGATAATGAAGAGGTCCCAGGTTCAAGTCCTGGTAGCCCCACGGTGTTCATCCTGGCTTCGCCGGTCCTCGCCCGGCGAACGCATCGCTCCGCGGTACGAGCGCGGTCGCACCGCTCCGCTCGGGGTGACACACTGAAAGTCCGGGGCCTTAGCTCAATTGGTAGAGCGCCTGCTTTGCAAGCAGGAGGTCAGGGGTTCGATTCCCCTAGGCTCCACAAAGCGACGGCATCGCCGTCGAATTGTGGAGCCTCGGAACGCTGCCTTCTGTTCGCCGGTCCGCGCCCGGCGAAGCCGCTGCGACACACGACGCGGTCGCGCGTCTCGCTGGGGCTCCACCCACGTGGAACTGTAGCCGTGGCCCCGTGGGGGGACGAGCGGCATACGTAGGGGTCCTTGGTACCTAGAAGAACTAGGTATACGATCGAGCGCGTGAACATCGACAAGGACCTTGTGGCGGCGATGGCCACGCCGCTCGTGCTGGCGATACTCGCCGAGGGCGGCAGTTACGGGTACGCGATCCTCAAGCGGGTGCGCGAACTCTCCGGCGGAGAGGTCGAATGGACCGACGGCATGCTCTACCCGCTGCTGCACCGCCTTGAGCGGCTCGGGCACATCCGGGCCGACTGGGGCACCTCGCCCGAGGGGCGTCGACGCAAGAACTACGAGATCACCGAGCAGGGTCGCCTCCAACTCGCGGAGCACCGCAAGCAGTGGACCACGGCGACCCGCACCCTCGGCGGGCTTTGGGACCTGGCCATCCCGGCGGGGGCATGACGATGGATGCCACCGAGACCCGCATCGGCGAATGGCGCGCCGCGATCCTGCGCGGCCGCGCCGTCGACGAGACAGATGCCGACGAACTCGAGAGCCACCTCCGTGATCAGATCGCCGACCTCGAGAAGTCGGGACTCACCGGCGACGAGGCATTCCTGGTCGCGGTGCGCCGGCTCGGTGAAGTCGACCGTGTCACGGCCGAATACGCCCGCGAGCACAGCGACCGTCTCTGGAAGCAGCTCGCGATGCCGCACGCCGACGACGAACCGCGGCGCCCCCTGCTCGTCATGCTCGGCTTCGCCGTGCTCGCCGCCGTGCTCGTGCAAGCGGCCCGCCTGCTGGCGACCGGCGAAGGGGTGACCGCGCCGTGGTTCGTGCGCGACCTCAGCCTGTTCGTGCTCCCGGTGCTGGCGGCCTACTTCGCGGTGGTCCGCCGGATGCCGTGGCGGCGGTTCCTGCCCTTGATCGTGATCGTCGCGCTTCTGGCGATCGCGGTGAACCTGTTCCCGTTCCAGGCAGATCCCGATGGCGTCGAGATGTTCGGCGCGGGGCCAGGTGCCGCCACCGGGGTTCTCGTGATGATCCATCTGCCCGTGCTGCTGTGGTTCGTCGTCGGTGCGGCCTACCTCGGCGGGGAGGTGGCGACCTCGGCGCGCCGCATGGACTTCATCCGGTTCACCGGGGAGTGGGCCATCTACTACGCGCTCATCGCACTCGGCGGCGCGGTGCTCATCGCTCTGACCGCCGCGATCCTGGCCCCGATCGCGCCCGGCGCGATCGACGACCTGTTCAACTGGGTCGTCCCCACGGGCGCCGCCGGCGCGGTGATCGTCGCGGCGTGGCTCGTCGAGGCGAAGAAGAGCATCGTCGAGAACCTCGCACCCGTGCTCACCGCGATCTTCACGCCGCTGTTCGCGGCGATGCTGCTGGTGGCGGCGGCGGTGTACGCGGTATCGGGCATCGGCCGCGGATTCGATCGCGACCTGCTGACCGTGTTCGACGTGCTACTGCTGGTCGTGCTCGGGCTCGTGGTCTACGGGCTCTCGGCCCGCAGCACGGGCACGAAGACCGGGTTGATGGATGTCGTCCGACTGGTCGCGGTCGTGGCCGCGGTCGCGTTGGACGCACTCGTGTTCGCGTCGATGCTCGCTCGCGTTGCCGAACTCGGGTTCACCGCGAACCGGGCCGCCGCGCTCGGCCTCAATGTCATCCTGCTCGTCAATCTGCTGGTGACAGCCTGGCTCATCGTCCGGTTGCTCGCGGGGCGCGCGCAGCCTTCGGCGCTCGAACGCTGGCAGACGTCGTACCTGCCGGTCTTCGCGGGCTGGGTCTGCCTCGTCGTGCTGGTGCTGCCGCCGGCGTTCGCGTTCGCCTAGGCCTGCGAGATGCCCTCGACGAGCGAGTCCCACACGAGTTCGTAGTCGCGGATGATCCAGCCATCGCCGGTGCGCTCGACCGAGTAGCTCCACTCGAGGTGGGTCAGGTAGTGACCCTCTTCGCCGTCCGACAGGGTGGCGAACCCGCTGATCGTCTCGTCGTCGAAGCCGAGCTGCAGCAGCGACGTGATCGCCTCGGCGTCGGTGAGCCGGTACGCGACCTCGGAGGTCCCCGATACCGTCAGCCACTCCCCGCCCTCGCGCGGCTCGTTCGAGATCGACTCGACCACGACCGTGGCATCGTCGAGCCGGGCGAGGCCGTCGCGCACCAGGCGCGGCGTGAAGTCGTCGGGGTCGTTGTAGATCGGAACCGGACGGTCGGACGCGTTGTCGGGCTTCGTCAACTCGCCGGGTGTCGGCGGGCCGAAGTAGGTCGGAGCGGTGTTCGCCAGCCAGTCTTGCCACCCCGGCAGGTCGCGGTCGAGCGCGCTCGAGTCGATCGTCTGCTCGGCGACGAAGGTCGCGACGAACCGCTGCCCCTCGAGCAGGGCGTCGTCATCCCACGAACTGCCGTCGATCGACGCGTCGAGCACGTCGGGGTCGACGCGCTGCGCCGCATCCGACGACGGCGCCAGCGTCACGTGAAGGTACGTGCCGAGTTCGTCGGTGACCGATTCGCGCGGCGCGACGTCGCCGAATGCGGCGCCGATCGGAACCGCGGTCGAACTGGGGCTCGCCGAACCCGACGGGCTCGGCGACGCGAACCCGCTCGGCAGGGCCGAGCATCCCGACAGCAGCAGCAGGGCGGCCGCGCCGATCGCGACCGGAGCCGTGCGGATCATCAGGATTCGTCGTCCGCCGCGTCCACATCGGCCGCGCCGATCTCGTCCAGATCTTCGATCCAGAGGTCGTCGTCGGCACGCAGGGTCTGGAAGGCGGCGTAGGCGATGCCCGCGAACGCCACGACACCGAGGCCGATCAGGATGTAGCGGCCGGGCCCCGGAGACTTGGCCGGCATCTGCACGACACCGGCTCGCTGCCCGGCGCTCGAGATCTTGCGCACAACGTCGCGCACACGCGGATCTTTCGCCGCCTCGAGCATCGCGAGCGCAGAACCCAGCGCACCCGAGATGGCGGGGAGCACGTCGTCTGACAGCTTCTCGCGGCCCCACGACGCGGCCGTGCGCCCCGCACGGATGCCGTCGCGCACTGCCGGGCGAACCCGGTCTTCATACGTGTCGCGCACCCGTGGCCCCACTTCTTCGCGTGCGTAGTTGGCAGCCTGGCGGCGCGCGTCTCGCAGAACGGAGCTCGCGTGCTCGATAGCCTCGCGCTGCTCGTCCCAGAGCTCTTCGGCGCTTCGCTTCAGCCGCTTCAATTCCCTTTGGCGCTTACGTGACAGTCCCATGTCGACCTCCGTCGGCGATTGCGGCGAACCATCCCATCCTGCCAGAGGCCGGGCACCGCGCAAGGTCCCGCGGCTGCACGCTGCCTGGGAAGCATGCCCGGGGTCGTACATGACAGAATTGCGCACATGACCGTTTCCACCGCCGTCGCGACCATCCATACGAACCACGGCGACATCCGGGTCGACCTCTTCGGGCACCACGCCCCCAAGACCGTCGCCAACTTCGTCGGCCTCGCCACCGGCACCAAGCCGTGGACCCACCCCGAGACCGGTGCTGCGATGACCACGCCGCTCTACGACGGCACGGTGTTCCACCGCATCATCAAGAACTTCATGTTGCAGGGCGGCGACCCGCTCGGCAGCGGGTTCGGCGGGCCCGGGTACGAGTTCGACGACGAGATCCACGGCGAGCTCGTCTACGACCGCCCGTACCTGCTGGCGATGGCGAACGCGGGCAAGCGCAACGGCAGCGGCACGAACGGATCGCAGTTCTTCATCACGACCGTGCCGACCTCACACCTGCAGGGTGCCCACACCATCTTCGGCGAGGTCGCCGACGACGAGTCCAAGCGGGTCGTCGACGCGATCGAGGCCGTGCCGACCGGACGCAACGACGTGCCGGTCGAGCCCGTCGTCATCTCGAGCATCGACATCGTCGAGAAATAGCGACCGACCCCGGTGCCCGCGACCCAGGCCGAGACCGATCCCTCGGTCTGCTACCGGCATCCCGACCGCAGCAGTTGGACGCTGTGCACGCGTTGCGGTCGCACGATCTGCCCCGAGTGCCAGATCCTCACGCCCGAGGGCGTGCGCTGCCCCGACTGCGTCCGCGAGACGGGCGGCTCGGTGCGCTGGGAGCCCACCTCGGGCGCGCGTTCTGCGCGCACGAAGAAGGTCGGGATGCGGCGGTCGCGCTCGTCGGTGCTCGCCGGCCGGGTGAGAGCATCCAGCTACCCCGTCGTGACCATCGCCACCGCGGCCATCGCCCTCGTGCTGTGGCTCGCCGGGTTCGCCACCGGGAATGCCCCCTACAACGCCCTCGCCGCCTTCCCGGACGTCGCGTGGCAGGTCTGGCGCTATGTGACCGCCTCGATCGCCTACTCGTCGAGCCTGTTCGGCATCGTCTTCACCCTGCTGAGTATCGCGATCTTCGTCTTCATCGGCTGGGGCGCCGAGCGGCAGTTCGGCCGTAACCGGCACCTGCTCCTGGTGATCGTGTCGGGTGCGGGCGCCACCGCTATCTCGATGGTGGCCGGGGCCGGAGCATCGGGGCTGACCGGCCCGATCTGGGGCATCGCCGGCGCGTATCTGATCCTGGTGTGGCCGCATCCCGCGGCACGCAACCGTCTGCTGGTCAGCATCGTGATCTGGCTCATCATCAGCCTGTTCCTCGGCGGCAACATCCTGGCGCTCATCGGCGGCGCCCTGTCGGGAATCGGCGCGACTCTGCTGCTGCGCCGGTATGACGACCTGCCGCGCTCTCGCCCCGGCACGCCATACCTGATCATCGGAGGCGTGCTCGCGATCCTGATCATTCTCGCGATCCTGCGGTCCCTGGCACTCGGATGACCGATGCAACCGGCGCGGGCGTCGAGACCGACGCTGCTCCCCGCTGCTACCGCCACGCCGATCGCGAGACCTGGATCAGCTGCCAGCGGTGCGGCCGACCGGTTTGCACGCAGTGTCAGACCCAGGCCGCCGTCGGTGTGCAGTGCCCGGAGTGCGTGCGCGAAGGTCGCGCCGCCACCGTGGGCCGCACGCCGGGGTGGGTGCGCGCGTTGCGCCCGGGCAGCGGCTCGGTCGTCACCTATGTGCTGATCGGCTTGAACGTGCTGATCTACGCCCTGCAGTTCCTGACCTCGCAAGGGCTGACGCGCGCGTGGTTCCTCAACCCGTACATCATCGGCTCGGAGCCCTGGCGCCTGATCACCTCGGCGTTCCTGCACTCGCCCGGCCTCATCCTGATTCACCTGCTTCTGAACATGTATGCCCTGTACGCGTTCGGGCCGGCGCTGGAATCGTTCCTCGGGCGAGGGCGGTTCCTGGCGCTCTACCTGATCGGTGCGCTCGGCGGGTCGCTCGGCGTGCTCACGGCCGTCGAGATCTGGTTCCTCGTCGACCGCTCGATCGAGACCGCGCCGGCGGGTGCCCTCGGGGCGTCGGGCGCGGTGTTCGCGCTGCTCGGAGCGGTCTTCGCGATGCGCAAGCCGATGGGAGTCGACACCCGGCAGCTGCTGATCGTGCTGGTGATCAACCTCGCATTGCCGTTCGTCGTCGGCGGGATCGCCTGGCAGGCACACGTCGGTGGACTCGTCGTCGGCTTCGTGATCGGCACGATCTTCGTGCGCACCCGTCGGCGCGAGGCCACCACGAAGCAGATCGTCGGTCTCGCGGGGGTGGCGGTCGCGCTGCTCGCGCTGTTCGCCGCCTACCTGATCAGCGCACCGACCGTCTACTTCTGACCCATCTCACTGCCGCGCGATCTCTCCACAGGTTCGTCCACAGTGTGGAGGAATCACAGCGCTGTAATTCGAGGAACGATCAGCGCCAGCGGGTCGTCATCAGGAAGCCGATGAACATGATCCCGAAGCCGATCAGGATGTTCCAGCTGCTGATGCTCGGGATCGGCAGTGACCCCTGGCTCAGGTAGAAGACGATGATCCAGACGAGGCCGATCAGCATGAAGCCGAACATCACCGGCTTGAACCAGACCGGGTTCGGGGTGTCGTCACCCGTGCGCGCCTCGGTCGTCTGGGCCTTGGGTCGTGCGTTGGGGCGTGCCATGGCCAGAATCCTAGCCGACCGGCATCGGCGACGGGCGGGAAGCGCCGGGGGTGCCGCCTGCGCGTAGAATCCTCGTCATGAGCGAGCCGCGTGGGGGTGCGGGCCGCCGCCGCCCGACGCGGCGTCGACCGGTCTCGATCGTCGGCGTCCTCGGCGAGCTGCTCATCAGCGCCGGAGTGTTCGTGCTGCTGTTCCTCGGGTGGCAGCTCTGGTTCAACGACCTCGTGGTCGGAAGCCAGTTGCACGACGAATCGCTGGAGCAGTCGTCGACGTGGCAGGGCAACGCCTCGACGGCCGAGAACGGGACCCCCACCGACCCGCCCGTGATGGACGCGCCCGGTTCGACCGGAGAGGTGTTCGGGCTCATGATCATCCCCCGCTTCGGTGCCGACTACTACCGTCCGATCGCGCAGGGCACGGGGACGACGGCCGTGCTCAACAAGGGCGAGATCGGGCACTACCCCACGTCGTCGATGCCGGGAGCGGTCGGCAACTTCGCGGTCGCGGCGCACCGCACCAGCTATGGCAAGCCGTTCAACGGACTCGGCACGCTTCGGGTCGGCGACCACATCTTCGTCGAGACGGCCGACGGCTGGTACCAGTACACCTTCCGCAACCTCGAATATGTGCGCCCCACCGGCGTCGGCGTCATCGATCCCGTTCCGCAGTCCGACGGGGTCGCTCCCACCGACCGCTTCCTGACGATGACCAGCTGCAACCCGATGTTCACGGCGGCCGAGCGCATCATCGCCTACAGCGTCTACGAGAGCTTCTTCCCACGAGCCGACGGTCCGCCCGACGAAATCGCCGCGACCGTTGCCGGGGGTGCCTGATGTACGGGGCGCTCTGGCGCGTGCTGCCCGGTCCCTGGTGGGTGCGCGTGGTGATCCTGGCCGTGCTGTTCGCTGCCGTGCTGCTCGCGTGCGTCTACTGGGTATTCCCCTTCATCGACCACTTCGTGGCACCCACCGATTCGACGGTCGAGACATGACCCGCATCCTCGTCATCGACAACTACGACAGCTTCGTCTACACCCTGAACGGGTACCTGCAGCAGCTCGGAGCCGAGACCGAGGTGTTGCGCAACGACGCGTTCCCCGCGGATGAGGCAGCCGAGCGCATCGCCCAGTACGACGGCGTGCTGTTGTCACCGGGACCGGGCACGCCCGCCGCGGCCGGAGTCAGCATCCCGGTCGTGCAGGCAGCGATCAGCGCGGGTTCGCCGCTGCTGGGGGTGTGCCTCGGCCTGCAGGCGATCGCCGAGGCACGCGGCGCGACCGTCACCCACGCCGACGAGCTCATGCACGGCAAGACGTCGCTGATCCGGCACGACGACAGCGCGTTCTATACCGGAGTGCCGCAGCCGTTCCGCGCGACGAGGTACCACTCACTCGCCGTCGTCGACGGGACCGTGCCCGACGAGCTCGAGGTCACGTCACGGACGCTCGGCGGCGTGATCATGGGGCTGCGCCACCGCACCGCGCCGGTCTACGGGGTGCAGTTCCATCCCGAGTCGGTGCTCACCGAGGGCGGCTACCGCATGCTCGGCAACTGGCTCGACTCGATCGGACTCGCCGGTGCGGCGGATCGCGCGGCGCAACTCAGCCCGCTGGTGAAGCTGGGCTGACGGGGCCGCAGCATTACCCGTTGCATGGACGCCCGTGGGGCGTCAACCGTTGCAGTAGATGAGTTCAACCGTCGACTTCTGCGGCTGATCGCCCTTGATCGACTGGCTCGCCACCGTCTGGCCGGTGCAGCTGTCGTCGGGGGTCAGCTTCACGCTGAGCTGTAGGGCGCTGCCGCTCAAGGTCGACTGGGCCTGCGCGACTGCCTGACCGGTGAGGTCGGGCACCTGCACCAGGCCGTTCGACACGACGAGGTTGACAGTCGACCCCTTGACCACCTGCTGGGCGCTGGTGATGAGGTCGGTTGATGGCGGGAGCTGCACGCCGATGACGGCCCCCGCGGCCACGTTCGGCGAATACGTGATCTGACTCTCGCCGGCGACGAGCTTGAGGCCCTCGATGACGGCGCGTGCATCGACCTCGGTCTTGAACGAGAGTCCGGGAAGCGCGACCTTCGGCGGACCGGACGACACCGACACCTGTACCTCGAGCCCGGGGCCGAGACGGGTTCCCACCTCGGGATCGAGCGCGAGGATGGTGCCCTCGGGGGCCCGGTCGTCGGCGACATCGACTTTGACCGGCTTGAGCCCGAGAGCGAGCAGCTCGTTGCCGCCGTCTTCGTAGCTGTCGCCGATGATGTCGGGGATCTCGACGGCGACATTTGATCCGACGATCTGCGTGGGCTGCTGAGTGAAGACCCACACGCCGCCGGCGACCACGATGACGACGACCAGCGCGATGATTCCCCAGATCCAGGCAACCGGCGGACGGGTCTGGGTGCGCGGAACGCGGTCGTCGGTGTCATCGGCGAGGCGGCGCAGGGTCGCCTCGGAGGTGGTCGTGGCACCGGGGTTTACGCCGAACAGCGCGGCGTCGAAGTCGTTGCCGCTCGCGGGCGCCCGGTCGGGGACCTTGCCGGCGAGAGCGATCTCGAGGTCGGACCGGAAGTCGGCCGCCGACTGATAGCGCTCCGTTCGGTCTTTGGCGAGCGAGCGCATCACGACGGCGTTCAGCGCCGGCGAGATGGAGGGGTTGATCAGGTTGGGCGCGGTCGGCGCCTCGCTGACGTGCTGGTACGCCGTCGCGACGGCGGTGTCGCCCTGGAAAGGCGGCCGGCCGGTGAGCAGTTCGTAGAGCACGACGCCGGTGGAGTACAGGTCGGTGCGAGCATCCACAGCCTCGCCGCGCGCCTGCTCGGGCGAGAAGTACTGGGCGGTGCCGAGGATGGCGCTCGTCTGGGCGATGGTCGCGGCGGAGTCGGAGATCGCGCGAGCGATACCGAAATCCATGACCTTCACCTGCCCGGAGGAGGTGACCATGACGTTGCCCGGCTTGATGTCGCGGTGCACCACTCCGGCACGGTGCGAGTACTCGAGGGCGACCAGGATGCCGTCGACGATACGTGCGGCCTCAGTCGGGTCGAGCGGACCCTCGGCGGCGATGTCTTTGAGGAGCCGCCCGTCGACATGCTCCATGACGATGAACGGCACCTGGATCTCGTGGCCCGACGGATCACGCACCGTCTCTTCGCCGGCATCGAACACGCGCACGATCGTGGGGTGCGCCATGCGCGCCGCGGCCTGCGCCTCTTGACGGAAACGGGTGCGGAACGCGGGGTCGTTGGCGAGCGAGGGCTTCAAGAGTTTGATCGCGACGCGGCGGCCGAGTCGCGCATCGGTTCCGACGTGCACGTCGGCCATGCCCCCGCGCCCCAGGAGTTCGCCGATCTGGTAGCGGCCGGCCAGCAGACGTACGTCTGCGGTCACACCATCTGCCACGATCCGCCTCTTCTCTCGGGCCGGTTCAGCCCCAGCAAAGTGTACCCGGAGCCGGTGGCGAGAACGCCTCAGCTGACGAGGATGGTGAGAGTGCCTGATGTCGCCGACTGGTACGTGCCGCAGAACGCCGTGTAGGTCACCGTCGACTGGCCAGGAGAGCCGAGGGTGATCGGCATGCTCGTCGAGCCGGCCGGAACCGGGTTGCCCCCGAAGGTCGCGTTGGTGAGCGAGAACTCGTAATGGTCGAGCGGATACCCGGCCGGGCACGAACCGCTGAAATCGCTCCACTGGATGTTCACGTTGTCGCCGGCCAGCCACGGACCCGCGGGTGCGATCGGGGTCGAGGGCGCGGGCGGTCCCGGGTAGTTCTGGAACACCGAGACCTGGATCTCACGGCCCTTCTTCACGTTACCGGTCGGGTTGATGCCCGAGACCGTGCCGTTCTTGTCGGGGGTGTTCGCGACGGGTCCGTCGACGCGGGTGACCTCGAAGAACTGGCCGAGTTCGGCGGCGACCTCGTCGAAGGGTCGCCCCACGTAGGCGTCCGCCGAGATCGCAATGGTGTCGGCGGTCGGCGTCGTGCTGGGTGTCGGCGTCGAGGACTGCGTGTTCGTGCCGGTCGGCGTCGGTGTGGGGTCGTCGGGCCGGATGGCGAACAGGATGATGATGGCGATCAGCGCGACGGCGAGCACCGAGACGATCGCCACCAGCGGCCAGGTCCACGGGTTGCGGCGCTTCTCACCCGTACCGATCTCGGAGGTGCGGGTGAATCCGGATTCGCCGGGCTGCAGCACGCGGGTCGCGGTGGTTGATCCGACGGGGGTGAGCAGCTGCG
>JBDTQN010000066.1:0-10501 GCA_039932215.1 Pseudolysinimonas sp.
ATCGACACGATCGCGGTGGCGAGCAGTACCGCACCTCCGACGGCGACGGCGGGGATCGCCGCGTCGACGTACCCGGTCGGGGTGAGTTGACCCCCGGCACCGGTGAACACCGCGGTCAGCACGGCGATTCCGAGCGCGACACCGATCTCACGCACGGTCGAGTTGGTTCCCGACCCCTTCGCCGTGTCGTGGGGCAAGAGGTTGGCGAGCACCGCGGTCGACGACGGCGCGAACACCAGCGACATTCCGATGCCGGCGGCGATGAACGCCGGCAGCATCGTCGTGTACGGCACGTCGGCTGACATGGTGGCCGCGAGCCAGAACAGCCCGGATGCCTGCAGCGTGAGCCCGAGGACGATCAGCAGGCGCGTACCGACGCGCGGCATCAGGATGCCCGCGATGGGGGCGATGATCATCGGCGCCATCGTCCAGGGGGTGGTCTGAATCGCGGCCTCGAGCGGCGACGCGCCCTGCACCACCTGCAGGAACTGGATCAGGATGAACACCGCTCCGAACATCCCGAAGCTGAACCCGAAACCGACGACGTTCGCGATCGAGAAGCTGCGATCGCGGAACAGCCGCAGCGGCAGCAGGGGAGACGCCGTGCGGCTCTCCCAGAACAGGAACGCGGCCAGCAGCACCGCGCCGCCGATCAGCGAGCCGAGCACCTCGAACGAGTCCCAGCCCGCATCGTTGCCGCGGACGATGCCGAACACGATGCCGAGCACGCCCAGGCCGGCGAGCGCCACGCCGGGGATGTCGAGCCGCACCCGCGCGCCGAACGCGTTGGGCAGCACCCACAGCACGAACGGGATCGCGAGGATGCCGACTGGCACGTTGATCCAGAAGATCGCCTGCCAGGTGAAGCCTTCGACGATCGCGCCGCCGATCAGCGGGCCGGCGGCGACGCCCAGACCGGCGATGCCGCCCCAGATGCCGATGGCGAGCGGGCGGCGCCTCGATTCGACGGCTCCCGAGAGCAGCGACAGCGACAGCGGCATGATGCCGGCGCCGCCGATGCCCTGGATGGCGCGCGCGATGATCAGCTGCGTGGGGTCGGTGCTGAGGGCGGCGAACACGGAGGCGATGGTGAAGATCGCGATGCCGGCGATGAAGATCGTGCGGCGGCCGAGGCGATCACCGAGGCCCACGGTCAGCAGGATCAGACTGGCGAACACGAGCGTGTACGCGTTGATGAACCACTGCAGTTCTTCGACAGAGGCGCCGAGTTCTTCGTGAATGACCGGCAGCGCGTTGGTCATGACCAGATTGTCGAGCGTGGCCATGAACATCGGGATGCCGGTGGCCAGCACCACGAGGACGAACGGGATGCGACGCGTGGGTGTCGCAGCGAGGGAGGACATCGAGGCTCCAAGAGGTTGTAATCGAATGATTACTAGGGACATTAGTTATCGACTGATAACATGTCAAGCGTGACCATCGCTGAGGCCCCGCCCACCCGCATGAAGTCCGAAGTCCGGCGCGAGCTGATCCTCGCCGCTGCTGCTGCGGTCTTCGGCGAACGCGGCTATGTCGGAGCCACCACCGACGCCGTCGCCAAGGCGGCCGCAGTCAGTCAGCCGTACGTCGTGCGCATGTTCGGCACGAAGGCCGCGCTGTTCCAGGCGGTGCTCGAGCGGTCGCTCGACAAGCTCATCGCCGAGTTCCGCGTCGAGATCGCCGGGCACGTGCCCACCGACGACGAGCTCCCGATGTGCATCGGACGTCGCTACGTCTCTCTGCTGGCCGACCGCGGCCTCCTGCTCAGCCTCATGCAGGCATTCATGCTCGGCGCCGATCCCGAGATCGGGCCGACCGCACGGGCCGGGTTCCTGCGGGTGTACCGTTTGCTGCGCGACGAGGCGGGCTTCACCCCCGAGCAGGCGACCGAGTTCCTGTCGGGCGGCATGATGATCAACACCCTGGTCGGACTGCGGATGGGCGCCGAATTCGACACCGATCCCGAGGTTCGCGAGATGCTCACCGCAGCCATGCCTACCAAAGCGGCCCTACTGCGGGACTTGGCGCGCCAGTAGCCTCAGATGCATGAGCGCTGACGACCTGATCGAGACGATCCGGCGGTCGGTGATCGGCGGCAACGACGTCGTTGACGGTCCGTTCGGCCGCCGACCTGTGGTCTACGCCGACTACACCGCCTCCGGTCGGTCACTCTCGTTCATCGAGGACTACATCCGATCCGCGGTGCTCCCGCTCTATGCCAACACGCACACCGAGTCGTCCGGCACGGGGCTGCAGACCTCCCGCTTCAGAGAAGAGGCGCGCGCGATCATCGCGGAGTGCACCGGTGCGACCGACGATCACGTCGTGATCTTCTGCGGCAGCGGGTCGACGTACGCGATCGACAAGCTGATCGGCGTTCTCGGCCTGCGTGTGCCGTCGAACCTCGACGACCGCTGGCACGTCACCGACATGATCCCGCCGAACCAGCGCCCGGTGGTCTTCATCGGCCCGTTCGAGCACCACTCCAATGAGCTGAGCTGGCGCGAATCGATCGCCGATGTGGTCACCATCCGCGAGTCGGCCGATGGCCACCTCGACCTGGGACACCTCGCCGAAGAACTGGTCAGGTACGAAGACCGGCCCGTGAAGATCGGGTCGTTCTCCGCGGCATCCAATGTCACCGGCATCATCACCGACGCCGGCGCGGTCTCGGCTCTGCTGCACGAGCACGGCGCCCTCGCCTTCTGGGACTTCGCGGCCGCGGCGCCGTATGTCGAGATCGACATGGGTCCGGCCGATTCGCCGGCCGGCTACGACGCGGTCTTCATCTCGACCCACAAGCTGATCGGGGGCCCCGGCACGCCCGGCGTGCTGGTCGCCAAGAAGTCGCTGTTCACGAACCGGGTCCCCGTGGTGGTCGGCGGCGGCACCGTCACCTACGTCAACTCCGACGATCACGACTTTCACCCCGACATTGCGCATCGAGAAGAGGGCGGCACGCCTGCCATCGTCGAGTCGATCCGGGCCGGCCTGGTGTTCCAACTCAAGGCCGCGGTCGGGGTCGATGAGATCCGCCGCCGCGAAGACGACTTCGTCAAGCGCGCGATCACGGCGTGGGATGCCACACCCGGGATCGAGATCCTGGGCAGCCACGATGCCGAGCGGCTCTCGATCGTGTCGTTCGTGATCCGGCACGAGGGCGCCGACGGCCGCAAGCACTACCTGCACCACAACTACGTGGTGGCGCTGCTGAACGACCTGTTCGGCATCCAGGCGCGCGGCGGGTGCTCGTGCGCCGGGCCCTACGGCCACCGCCTGCTCGGCATCGACGCCGAGCGGTCACGCGCCATCGAGCTCGCTGTCACCGGCAGCGCCTGCGAGGGGATCAAGCCCGGCTGGGTGCGGGTGAACTTCAACTACTTCATCGACGACGAAACGTTCGAGTACCTGATCGAGGCCGTGCGGATGATCGCCGCAGAAGGCGCCGCGCTGCTGCCGGACTACACGTTCGAGCCGATGAGCGGCCTCTGGCGTCACCGCGACGCCGACGATCTCATCCCCCCGATGTCGCTGAACGAGGTCGACTACACGAGCGGCTCGATGGTCTACCCCGATCGACGTAGCCGGCTCGAGCAGCTCGATCTCGCAGGGTTCCTCGCCGAGGCGGGCACCCAGTTCGCCGCGGCACGGCTGCGGCCGCACCCCTCCGGTCCCGCACCCGAGATGTCGGCCGAACTCGAAGAGCTGCGCTGGTTCCCGTACCCCGACGAGATCGTGAAGGCGTGAGCCCGTCCGGAATTCTGCTCGTCGACAAGCCGGGGGGCATGACCAGCCACGACGTAGTGTCGCGCACCCGGCGCGCGCTCGGCACCCGCAAGGTCGGGCACGCCGGAACCCTCGATCCGATGGCCACCGGCCTGCTGCTGCTCGGCGTCGACAGCTCGACACGCCTGCTCACCTACCTCGTCGGTCTCGGTAAGCGGTATGCGGCGACTATTCGGCTCGGCGTCGCGACCGACACCGACGATGCCGAAGGGTCGGTCATCGCGAGCGCTGACGCCTCGGCGACGACGCGAGAGGCCATCGACGCCGCGATCGCGACCCTCACCGGCGAGATCTCGCAGGTGCCGTCGAGCTACAGCGCCATCAAGGTCGACGGGCGCCGCTCGTACGACCGCGCCCGCGCAGGCGAAGACGTGGTGCTCGCGCCGCGCACCGTCACCGTCTCGCGGTTCGACATACTCGGCGAGCGCCGCGACGGGCCGGTCATCGACCTCGACGTGATCGTCGAATGCTCGTCGGGCACCTACATCCGCGCCCTCGCCCGCGATCTCGGGCACGCACTCGGCGACATCGGCGGGCACCTGACGGCGCTGCGACGTGAGGCGATCGGCACATTCGAGCTACAGGATGCCGTGGCGCTCGACGCGATCGACGCCGGCTCCCTGCGCAGCCCGGCGACGATCGCGGCCGAACTGTTTCCTGTCGCGGAACTCGATGCGGTGCAGGCGACCGATCTCGCGCATGGCAAGCGGGTCGAGCTGGGGATTCCTGACGCGGCGGTGGTCGCCGCGGTCACCGCGCAGGGCCGGCTCGCGGGACTCGTGTCGGTGAAAGCCGGCGTGGCGCGGGTGCTGGTCAACTTTCCGACCGACGAGGTGCTCGCATGATCTTCGGGTTCACTGTCGTCCTCGTCGGCGCGGCCCTCATCGCCGGCCTGCTCTGCGTCGGCCTCGGGCTCGCGGGACGCCGCCCGGCCGACATCTCGCTGATCTCGCTGATTGTCGTGGAGGTGCTGCTGCTCGCCCAGATCGTGATCGCCCTGATCGCTCCAGCCGTCGGCAACCCGCCGACCGGCAATCCCGCGGAGTTCTGGGTCTACCTCGTCACCGCCGCCCTCATCCCGCCCCTCGCGGTGCTCTGGGCGTTGACCGAGCGCTCCCGCTGGAGCACCGTGATCCTGGGTGTCGGCGCCCTCGCCGTGGCCGTCATGGCGTACCGGATGTACCAGATCTGGACGGTCCAGCTTGCGTAGCTCGTCGCCGCTAATCTGGATGACGTGACAGCCGCCAGCACTCGCGCCACCGGAGTGGGGCGCATCCTGGTCGCCGTCTACGCGATCCTCGCGATCGCCGCGACCGGGCGCTCGGTGTTCCAGATCATCGATCGCTTCGACGAGGCTCCCGTCGCGTTCTCGCTCTCGGCGCTCGCCGCGGTGGTCTACATCGTCGCGACCCTCGCGCTCGCGCTCGGCTGGCGCGCGGTGGCTCTGGCAACCATCTGCTTCGAGCTGGCGGGCGTGCTCGTGGTCGGCGCCCTCAGCATCCTGGCCCCCGGTCTGCTCGGTCTCGACAGCGTCGACCCCTTCGGCCGCGAGGCGACGGTGTGGAGCGCGTTCGGGGCCGGCTATCTGCTCGTGCCCCTGGTGCTGCCGGTGCTCGGGCTGGTGTGGCTGCGCCGCCGAGTGGCACCCGCGGAGGCGTGATGCAGTTCTTCTCGAGCCTCGACGAGGTGCCGGCCGACTTCGGTCCGTCAGCGGTCACCGTGGGCAAATTCGATGGGCTGCATCTGGGGCATCGCGACGTGTTCCGCCAGTTGTGTGCACGGGCGGCGGCCTCGGGTCTGGTGCCGACCGTCGTCACGTTCGACCGCAATCCCTTGAGCACGATTCGCCCCGATGCCGCCCCGCCGATGCTGGTCAGCGCTGCCCAGCGCACCGAACTGCTGGCCGACGCCGGAATCGAGGCGGTGCTCATGCTGGAGTTCACGCCCGAGGTCGCCGCGCTCACGCCCGAGCAGTTCGCGACACAGGTGCTGGTCGGTGCCCTCGACGCGCGGGTCGCGATGGTGGGATCCGATTTCCGGTTCGGGGGGCGCGCCGCCGGTGATCTCGGCACACTGCGCACTCTGGGCGGGCGGTACGGATTCGAGGTGGATGTCATCGACGACTTCCTGGTCGACGACGCCGGCTCGCTGCGTCGGGTGTCGTCCAGTTGGGTGCGCGAGCTGCTTGCCGAGGGCCGCGTGCGTGACGCCGCCGCCCTGCTCGGACGCCCGCCGTCGATCCGGTCGCGCATCGTGCACGGCGAGCAGCGCGGCCGCGAGCTCGGCTATCCCACCGCGAACCTCGATCCCGCACTCGAAGGGATGCTTCCGCTCGACGGCGTGTACGCCGCGTGGGCGACGGTCGACGGGCAGCGATACGGGGCGGCCGTGTCGATCGGCAACAACCCGACCTTCGACGGCATCCCGCAGCACCAGGTCGAGGCGCATCTGCTCGACCAGAAGCTCGACCTGTACGACCACACGATCGAGCTCGCGTTCGTCGACTACGTCCGCCCCATGAACAGGTTCGACGGGGTCGATGCGCTCGTGGCGCAGCTGCAGGCAGACGAGGCGCGCATCCGCGCGATTCTTCAGGCCGAGGGCACCGGGCCGCGCCCGTAGAGGAACAGCACGAGTTCGCGTGCCGTGCCCGCGATCTCGGGACCCGAGCCGAACGACCAGTCCGCGTCGGTGGCCCGCAGGGTGCTGCCGCGCACGACGGCGCGCACGGGCAGGGGAGCGGCGACGGCGCGTGCCAGGGCGACCGCGCCCGAGGTGACGTCGTCCACGTCGACGTCACCGAGCATGTACGCCTCGACCAGAGCCGCGCCCAGGTCGGCGATGCGTACCCTGCGCCCGGCACGCGCGCGAGCCACGGCGGCATCGAACGCGGCGCCGGCGTAGGGCACGGCGAGCGCGAGCTGATCGAGTCGGGCCGCCCAGTCGTCGGTGACGCGCGACTCGTCGACGCGTGGCCGGATGCTGAGCGGCAGGTAGCGAGCCAGGTCGCGGGGTTCGTCGGCCACAGTCACGCTGGTTCGTCGGTGGCGGCCATCGCCTCGAGGTAGCGGGCGATCACCTCGAGTTCTGCCGGAGAGAAGCCGTCATGCAGGCGGCGCAGGCCTTCGATGATGGGGCCGTAAGCATCCTGGAAGTCGGCGAGCCGCTCGGCGATCGGCTCGATCACGACCTTGCGCCGGTCGGCGGGGTCGGAGGACCGGCGGACGAATCCACCCTTTTCGAGCCGGTCGAGCACGCGGGTCGTGGTGCTCGTCGGCAACTCGGTGCGGCTGCTGATTTCGCCCGCGGTCATCGGGCGGGCCGAGTCGAGGATGATGCCGAACGTCTGAAGATCGACCACGTTCAGCCCGATGCCCCGCGCGATGCGCTCGTTGGTGAGCACCGCGTTCGCGATCACACGGCGGATCGCCAGGGCGATGCGTTCGTCGGTACTGGACATGGGGTTGTTCTCTCGCTAATGTTCCCGATTAGGGAATATCCCGATACTGAGAAACTCCATTCAAGAGAGTTCCCGTATCCAATCCTACGAGAGGCACCCCGAAATGAGCGTTCCCACTCCCGCTGCGCAGAGCACCCGACGCGGCCTGGCCATGGGCATCCTGATCTTCGCGTCGTTCATGGACCTGCTCGACGTCACGATCGTGCAGGTCGCATTGCCCGCCATCCGCGAAGACCTCGGCGCGACGCCGGCCCAGCTCGAGTGGATCGTCAGCGGGTACATGCTCGCATTCGCCGTCGTGCTGGTGACGGGCGGCCGGCTCGGCGACATCATCGGCAGACAGCGCACCTTCTTGCTCGGCGTCGGGGGATTCACCCTCGCATCGATCATCGCGAGTCTGTCGGCCACCGGCGACCTGCTCGTCGTGTCCCGCGTGGTGCAGGGGGCGTTCGCGGCGCTCATGGTGCCGCAGGTGCTCAGCACGCTGCAGGCGCTGTACTCGCCGAAGGAGCGCGCGCCGATGTACGGCGTCGTCGGTGGCGTCAGCGGGCTCGCCGCCGTGGTGGGGCCGGTTCTCGGCGGGCTACTGGTCACCTCTGATATCGCCGGTCTCGGATGGCGCAGCATCTTCCTGCTCAACGTTCCCGTCGGTGTTGTGATCTTCGCGCTCGCCGCGCGGTACGTGCCCAACACGCGGGCCGAACACCCGCCGCGCCTCGACCTCGTCGGCGTTGTGCTGCTGAGTACCGGGCTCTGCGGCGTTCTCTACCCGGTGGTCGAGGGTCGCGCGCTCGACTGGCCGGCCTGGCTGTGGCTGATCGCCGTGGCGGGGGTCGGTCTGCTCGTCGCATTCGTGCTGGTTCAGCGGGCGAAGACGGCCCGAGACGGATCTGCGCTGCTGCCGATGGCGTTGTTCCGCAACCGTGGGTTCTCGGCAGGGCTGATCACCCAGGCGAGCTTCCAGGGCGCGATGAACGCGTTCACGGTCGCCTGGATCATCTACCTGCAGGCGGTGCTCGGCTTCGACGCGTTCGCCGCCGGCCTGACCATGCTGCCGTTCAGCGTGGGCGCGTTCATCGGGGTCGGCATCGCCGTGCCGTTGGCGTCGAGGGTCGGCAAGCCGATCGTCACGCTCGGCGGTCTCATCGAGGCGGGCGGCATCGCCTGGATGATCGCGATCATGACCGACCGCGGTGCCGTGCTGAGCGGGTGGGATCTCGTGCTGCCCGGCCTGGTTCTCGGGGTCGGGTTGGGGCTGCTCGTGGTGCCGTTGATCGACATCGCACTCGCGACCGTGCCGCTTCGGGATGCCGGGGCCGCGTCGGGTACATACGGCACCTTCCAGCAGATCGGCGCCGCCACCGGCGTGGCGATCGCCGGTACCGTCTTCTTCGCCGAGGTCGGCAGCGACTTCAGCCAGCCGAACGTGATGGCGGCTCTGACCTCCGCATCGATGATCGCGATCGGCGGCTATCTGCTGTCGGCGCTGGCGAGTCTGCTGCTTCCCCGGCGTGCCGACGTGCTGCGCCATCAGGCGGAGGTGGAGGCCGCGGTCGAGGCGGAGGAGGCGGCCCTCGCCCGGTCGTAGGCTGAAAGGATGACGAGTCCCGTGCCTGCACCACTGGTGCGCGGCCGCCTCCTCGCGTTCGCCGGCATCGTCCTGGTCGCCCTGAGCATGCGCACGGCGGTCGGGGCGATGTCCCCGATCCTCGACCACATCGATGCCGAGGTGCCCCTGGCGCCGCTGGTGCTCGCCGTGATCGGAGCAGCACCCCCGCTCATCTTCGGGCTCTCCGGCTTGATCGCCCCGATCGCATCCCGCCGTCTCGGTCTCGAGGGCGCGCTGCTGGCGGCCACCCTCGTCGGCGCCGCAGGTCACCTCGTCCGTGCGGTCGCCCCCGACAGCACCTGGCTGTTGATCGGTACCGTGCTGACGCTGCTCGGTGCCGGGGGCGCCAACGTGCTCCTGCCCCCGATCGTGAAGCGTCATTTTCCCGATCGCATCGGCACGATGACGGCGATCTACGTCACGGTCCTGTCGCTCGGGGCGACCGTTCCACCGGTCGTCGCCGTCCCGGTCGCCGATGCCGCGGGCTGGCGGCTCTCGCTCGGCATGTGGGCGCTGCTGGCAGTGGTCGCGGCGATTCCGTGGGTCGTGCAACTGCTGCGGCATGGGCGCCATGTCGAGAATCTCGACACGCATGCCCGAGGTCTCGAGACCGCGCACGCCGGTATCGGTGCGCGTCTGTTCCGGTCGCCGATCGCCTGGTCGATGGCGCTGCTGTTCGGCGTGCCGAGCATTCACGCCTACGCGGCCTTCGCCTGGCTGCCGTCGCTCACGGCCGAGCTGTCGCAGGTCGACTCGGCTCAGGCCGGTCTGCTGCTCGGGGTCTTCGCGATCTGCGGAATCCCGTCGGCGCTGCTCGTCCCCCTGCTGGCGACGCGTCTGCGCTCGGTGTCACCGCTGATCGCCGCCGGCCTGGTCTTCTTCGTCGGGGGATATACCGGATTCCTGCTGGCGCCCACGGCCGCCCCGCTGCTCTGGAGCATCCTGGTCGGCCTCGGGCCGCTCATGTTCCCGCTCGCGCTGACGCTGATCAACCTGCGCACGCGCACGCAGGTCGGCGCGGTCGCGCTGAGCGGCTTCGTGCAGGGCATCGGCTACGTGATCGGGGCGTTCGGCCCGCTGATCGTAGGCATCTTGCACGATGCGACCGGAAGCTGGGTCGCGCCGATCTGGTTCCTGCTCGGCACTCTGGTGCTCGCCATTCCGGCGCTGGTCGTGCTGGGCCGCCCGCGCTATGTCGAGGACGAGGTCGGCAGGTAGCTCGCTGCCAGCAACGCGGTGACCAGGTAGAAGCCGGCGATCATCACCACGAACGCGATGAGCGGCAGAAAGAACACGATCTGCCGGCGGATCGCGCGCACGATCAGGAATCCGGCGGCGAGGAACCAGGCGAGCAGCACGATGCCGGTGCCGAGGACGCCCATTGCCGACAGGAAGCCGGGGGCGCAGCGCAGCCCGTCCGGCTCGATGCCCGCACATTCGGCGCTCAGACCGCCGAGCTGCACGATGTACGCGAGAAAGATCGAGCCGATGAGGGCGGCGACGATGAGCAGCAGGATGCCGGCCGCGATGTCGAAGATGGCGAGTGGGCTGCGGCGGTCGGCGGGCGGCGGGGGCGTCGTCGGCATGCGGCCAGCGTAGTGCGCGGCACACCCGCGCATCCGAGCGAGCTACCGCCGCTCATTTGA
>JBDTQN010000067.1:0-10210 GCA_039932215.1 Pseudolysinimonas sp.
CGAGCTCGTGCGGGTGGGTGACCTTCTCGACACCCTCGTAGAGCGAGAACACCCCGCCGACGGTGAACAGGATGATCGACACCACGAATGCGTAGACGTAGCGTTCGCGTCCGTAACCGAACGGGTGCGCGGCGTCAGCGACCTTGCGCGACTTGCGACCACCCAGCAGCAACAAAAGCTGGTTGCCCGAATCGGCGGCCGAGTGCACCGACTCGGCGAGCATCGAACTCGAGCCGGAGAACACGAACGCGATGAACTTGGTGATCGCGATGCCGAGGTTGGCGGCGAACGCCGCGATGATCGCCCTGGTTCCGCCGCCTGCGCTCATGCGTTCAAAACTACACTCGCGTACGTGACCCATTTTCCCCGTATCGCCATCCTCGGAGCCGGGTCGATGGGGGGCGCGATCCTCTCCGGCTTGGTGCAGAGCGGCGCCGAGACCGACGGCATCACAGTCACGAACCGCAGCGAAGACAAGGCCGCCGGGCTGCGGTCGCTGGCCGGCGTCACGTCGCTGTCTGCCGAGACGACTCCGGATGCGAACCGGGCCGCCGTCAGCGGGGCACGCGTGGTGCTGGTGGCGGTGAAACCGGCGATGGTGCCCGATCTGCTCACCGAGTTGCGGGATGCGTTCGAGCCCGACGCCGTGATCGTCTCGGTGGCGGCGGGGGTCACCATCGCGACGATGGAGGGGCTGGTGCCGCAGGCGGTCTTCCGGTCGATGCCCAATACGCCATCGATCGTGCGGCGCGGGGTCACCGGGCTGGCAGCGGGAGCGCGCGCGTCGGCCGACGACACCGCTCTCGTGCGCGCGCTGTTCGAGACCGTCGGTGCCGTCGTCGAGGTGCCCGAAGAGAAGATGAACGCGCTGTCGACCATCTCGGGCTCGGGTCCGGCGTACGTGTTCTTCCTGATCGAGCGGCTGACCGAGGCGGCCCGCAACCTCGGATTCGACGAGGCCCAGGCGCGGCTGATGGTCGAGCAGACCTTCCTCGGTGCGTCGGAACTGCTCGCCGTGTCTGACGTCGGGCCGGAGGAGCTGCGACGCCGGGTGACATCTCCGAAGGGGACGACGGAGCGCGCGATCGCCGAGATCGCCGCCGCTGACCTGACGGCCGTGTTCGACCGGGCCACGGCATCCGCCATCGCCCGCGCCGAAGAGATGGCGCGCGGCGAGTAGCTGGTTGCCCATTGCTGACGCCTCAGCCGCGGCCGAGGCGTCAGAGATGGGCAAGTAGCGGGCGGTTAGGAGTTCAGCGCGGCGAAACGGTCCAGGTCGCTCGTGTTGCCCGACGCGATGATCAGGTCGTGGTTCGAGATCACGGTGTCGGGGGTCGCGTAGGTGAAGTCTTTGCCGGGGCTCTTCACGCCGACCACGGTGATGCCGTACTTGCGCCGCACCGCCGACTCGGCGAGCGAAATACCGCGGATCGGCTTCGGCGGGTACATCTTCACGATCGCGAAGTCGTCGTCGAACTCGATGAAGTCGATCATGCGACCCGAGACCAGGTGGGCGACGCGTTCGCCGGCCTCCGCCTCCGGGTAGATGACGTGGTTCGCGCCGATGCGCGACAGGATCTTGCCGTGCGACTGGCTGATGGCCTTCGCCCAGATCTGGGGGACTTTAAGGTCGACCAGGTTCGCGGTGATCAGCACCGACGCCTCGATCGACGAGCCGACCGCGACGACCGCGATCGAGAAGTCTTGGGCGCCGATCTGGCGCAGAGCGTCGATCGAGCGCGCATCGGCCTGCACCGCGTGGGTGACGCGCTCGGACCACTTCTGCACGAGCGTGGAGTCTTCGTCGACGGCCAGCACGTCGCGGTCGAGCCGGGCGAGCTGCCCGGCGGTCGCGGCGCCGAAGCGCCCCAGGCCGATGACGAGGACGGGTGCGTCGTGAGCGATCTTGTCAACCAACGATCGGCCTTTCTTCCGGCCGGCGGAACAACTGCCGGCGCGTGCTCGCCGCCAGTGCGGCGGCGAGAGTCACAGTACCGATGCGACCGAAGAACATGGTCGCGGCGAGCACATATTGCGACGCATCCCCGGCGTTCTGAGTGAACCCGGTCGAGAGCCCGCACGTGGCGAAGGCGCTGATGACATCGAAGAGCACGTAGTCGAGAGGCTCGTCATTGATCAACATGAGCGCGATCGTCGCTGCGGCCACGGTCGTCGCCCCCCAGAGCACCACGCTCACCGCGAGGCGCAGCACGTCGGAGGGGATGCGGCGCTCGTACGCCTCCATCTCGTCGTTGCCGCGTGCCTCCGCGAAGGCGGCGATGAAGAGGATGGCGAGGGTGGTCACCTTGATACCGCCGGCGGTGGAGGCCGAGCCGCCGCCGATGAACATGAGCATGTCGGTGACGAGCAGACTCGACCCGTCGAGTTGGCCGATGTCGAGGGTCGCGAAACCGCCGGATCGCGCCATCGATGAGATGAAGAAGCTCTGCAGGATGCGTTGGCCGACATCGAGTTCGGCCATCGTGCGCGGGTTGTTGAACTCGAGGAAGAAGTAGGCGATCGCCCCGCCGACCAGCAGCAGCGCGAAGGTGACGAGCGTCAGCTTGACGTGCAGAGACCAGCGGCGCGGACGCAACACGGTCTTGCGCAACGCGTAGATCACGGGGAACCCGATCGCCCCGAAAGTGACGCCCAGCATCATCACGACCAGGAACCACACGTCGTGCGCGTAGGGGGCGAGGCCCTCGCTGGTGGGCAGGAACCCGGTGTTGGTGAACGCCATCGCCGAGGTGTAGATCGCCTGCCAGAAGGCGTCGACCGGGTTGACCCCTTCGAGCAGCATGCGGGGGTACAGCAGTGCTGCGATAACGGCCTCGATGAGCAGCACGCTGACGGCGACGGTCGCCAGTAGGCCGCCCGTCTCGCTGAGGCGCACGGCCTGACCTTCAGAGACAGGTCCCTTACGCAGCCGCAGCGGGTTCGCATCGCCTGCGGCGAGCAGCTTCTGCCGCAGTCCGAGACGGCGGCTGATGACGAGTCCCAGTATCGACGCGAGGGTCAGCACCCCGATGCCGCCGATCTCGACGCCGATGAAGATGAACACGCGACCGATCGGCGACCAGTAGGTCGCCATGTCGACCGTCTGAAGCCCGGTGACGCAGATCACCGACACCGCGGTGAACAGGGCGTCGACCAACGGCGCCTGCTGGCCCGCGGCGGTCGCGATCGGCAGCGAGAACAGGATCGTGAACACGGCGACCAGGGAGGCGAAGACCAGGATCGCGAACCGCGCCGGGGTGCGGAAGGCGAAGTCGCCGACGGCGTCGAGCAGGCGCGCGGGAAGCGACTCGTGCAGCACCGGCTTGAGCGCCATCTCACATCCCTTTATGTTCCGACCGCAGAAGCATAGTTACCCTGGGGTATGGCCGACATCTTCGACGTACTCGCCGACGGCACCCGGCGCGACCTTCTCAACCGCCTCGAGCGGCACGCCGGAGAGGTGAGCGTCAGTGAACTCGTTACCGAGCTGGGCATCAGTCAGCCGACGGTCTCGAAGCACCTGAAGGTGCTGCGCGAGCACGGTCTGGTCGCGGTCCGCGAAGAGGGTCAGCACCGCTACTACCGCCTCGACCGGGCGCCGTTCGCCGAGTTCGAGTCGTGGCTGGCGCCGTTCGTCGGCGAGGGGTCGATCATGCCGGGTCCGGATGCCGACGCCGGCTCGACCGTATTCGCTGCGTGGGCGGGCAGTGACGTCGGTGATCGCGTTGGTCGCGCGGCCGCCGAAACCGCGCACTCGGCTCGGGTCGCCCTCGAAGCCGCGCAAGAGAAGCTGCAGGGGGCGCAGAAGCGGGTCAACAAGAAGCTTCCCAAGTGGGGGCGGTAGTTCATTTCGAAACGTTGATTTTGCTCACCTCCCGTTCTATCGTGAGTGAACATCAACGATCTCGGGGGTAGTCGTGTCCGTTCCGCTTCGCGTCCTAGCGCTCTCGTTTCTGCTCCTGGTTCCCGCTGCCCCAGCCGTCGCGGACGATCACGACACCTCGTATACGGTGGGGAGCACGGCGAAAATCGCCGTGTCGCCGGCGGAAGCTGAGGACCTTCGAACCCTCGCCGGATCGCTGGGGATCAGCTTCGATGAAGCGCGTGACCGCTTCGCCGGCCAGGAGCTCTTCGCGGCGGCCGTCGATGTCGCACGGCGTACCGACCCGCAAGCGTTCTCGACCGCGACGTGGACGCCAGAGTCCGAGCACTCGGCCGAGATCGCGTTCGTCGGCACGCCGAGTCCCAAGGTGGCTGCTGCGCTAGCGGCGCTCCCGTATTCCGTCGCGGTCTCGGAGGACGCGGCTCGCACCGAGGCCGATTTCGAGAAGGATCACATCGCCATCCAGGAGGCGATCGCCGCACTCCCTGGAGTCGCGAGAGTGCAGTCGTGGGGGGATCCGGCAACGGGTCGCCTGACCGTGACCTACGACACCGTGGCCGAATCGGTCGCCACGACCGCGGACGCCGTGACAGCGACGGCCGCACGGGTCGCGCGCGGTCAGCTCGACCTCGAGTTGATCCCTGGTGGTGCCGGAGTGGGAGTCCTGACGGCGATCGTCGGCGGCAACCCGCTGCTCGACTGCACGGCGGGATTCACGGTCACGTCCGTCTCATCGACGGGAGTCTCCACCGCCGCCCACTGCGACAACGGGGTTCCGCAGACGTACTACGGCGGTTCCTACGCCACGTTTGGCGCTGCCTCCGCGGCGTCCAACGGGGACCTCCAGTGGCACAAGTTCGTCGGCGCCGTTGCCGTTACCAACAAGTTCCGCTACACGTCCGCAGGAGGCGAGCGATTCGTGACCTCGGCCACCAACCCCGTCGCCGGCTCGGCGATCTGCTACTGGGGGAAGACGAGTGGCAACCACTGCGGCACGGTCCAGACGGCGAACCTGTGCGACAGCAGCTGGTGCCGCCTGTTCAGTGCGACTCCGTCGACATTGCAGCCCGGTGACAGTGGGGGGCCGTGGTACTACGGCAACGTCGGAAAGGGCATTTCCCACGGCTACGTGACGAACGGGATCGGCGTGCGGTTGTACGACCTCGCGACGCAGATCGGCGCGCACAGCTATCTCGGCCTGGCCGTGAAGGTCACTCCGTGAGCAGGATGCGCGGAATTGCGCTGGTGGGGGTGTTCTCGCTCGTCGCTCTCGAGGGATGCAGCTCCTCGGGCGGGGTGAGTGAGAGCGGGTACGTCCTCCTTGTCGCCCCCACCGCTCCCACGAGCCATCTGCTCGCTCAACTCGACGGGACCCTGTCCGTGTCGGGGGACTGCTACTCGCTCGAGCGCACGGGGTCGAACTACCCGGTGATCTTCCCGCCCGGCACGACGGTCGCCGGCGGCGACATCGACATCCCGGATCTCGGCACGGTGGCGCTCGGGGATCGCCTGGTCGGCAGTGGCGGAGAGGTGCCGGTCGATGCGAGCCCGGTCGATCTCCCCGGCGGCTGCGCCTCCGACACGGTCATCGTGTTCGAGACGGCAGCCTGACGGCCGAATATCGCGCCACAGAAGGGTCAGGATGCCGATGCCGGCTCGACCGTGTTCGCCGCGTGGGCCGGCGCAGACGTCGGTGATCGCATGGGTCGGGCGGCGGCGGAGACCGCGCACTCGGCCCGTGTCGCGCTCGAGGCGGCGCAGGAGAAATTGCAGGGGGCCCAGAAACGCGTCACGGAACGGGTCGGCGACAAACTCCCCAAATGGGGTCGCTAGGGGATTGCCCCGTGCGTCGACTTCCGTCACAGTAGTCACACAGTTCACACCGAGATCAGGGGGAGACGTGGCGGATCTGTCCGACGTGCGCTTCCTGACCGTGGCTGAGGTCGCCGAGATGATGCGCGTCTCCAACATGACCGTGTACCGCATGGTCGAGTCCGGCAAGCTGCCGGCTGTGCGCTTCGGTCGGTCGTACCGCATCCCCGAGTCGGCGCTCGCGGCCGCGATCGAACTGCCTGAGTCGCAGTCCGACCAGGGCATCGCGTAGACTCTGCCCTTAGGTTTCCGCGGTTCGGCTCAGGACAGCGGTCCTGTCCGACCGACGAGTGAGGTGAACATGGGTTCCGTCATCAAGAAGCGCCGCAAGCGCATGGCGAAGAAGAAGCACCGCAAACTGCTTCGCAAGACGCGTCACCAGCGTCGCAACAAGAAGTAGAGCGCAACGAGCTCTAAGCGCCGGGCCCGAGGGTCCGGCGTTTTTCTTTGCGCACAGCCCGCGCCTCGCGACGCACCCGGCGCTGCGCCTCGCGGATGCTCTTCGGAGTGAAACGCAGAATCGGCCACCCGTTCACGTGCGCATGGTGGGCGAGGATCGCATCCGGATTCACCACCACCGGGTTGCCCACCAGCTCGAGCAGCGGGATGTCGTTGCGACTGTCGCTGTACGCCCAGCTGTCGGCGAGGTCGGCCCCGGCCTTCACCGCGAGCGCCTTCGCGGCCGCGGCCTTGTGCTCGTGATGCATGACGTCGCCGTCGAGCTCGCCCGTGTACAGGCCGTCGACGGCGCGGATGCGGGTGCCGAGGGCACCGGTGAGGCCGAGTTTGCGGGCGATGAGGTCGCCGATCTCCCACGGGGTCGCCGAGACCAGCCAGACCTCGTGGCCCTTGCTGATGTGCTCTTGCGTGAGCTCGACCGTGCCGGGGTAGAGCCGGCGCTGGATGCGGTCCTGCCAGATGCCTTCGGCCAGGGCCACGATGTCGGACTGCTTCTTTCCGTGCGACAGTTCGAGAGCCTTCTCGCGTGCCGACTTCAGGTGCCCGAGGTTCTCGCCCTTGCGGATGAACCGCATCTGATGCCAGGCGAACGGGGCGATGTCGCGCCACGTGATGACCTTCTTGTTCCAGGCCTCACGCCCCAGCTGGAACAGGCTCGTGCCCCGCATCAGGGTGTTGTCGACATCGAAGAACGCGAGGATCGGGCGCTCGCTCGGAGGCGACTGCGGTTCCTCGGGCATCGTCATAGTCTAAAGGCGTGCCTTCTGTGACCCTGCTCGGCAAGCCGGGATGCCATCTCTGCGACGACGCGCGCGCCGTGGTGCAGGGCGTGCTCGCCGACCACCCCGAGGTCGCCTTCGAAGAGAAGTCGATCCTCGACGACCCGGAGTTGCTCGACGCGTACGCCGAAGAGATCCCCGTGGTGCTCATCGACGATCGGGTGCACACGATCTGGAAGGTCGACGAAAACCGTTTGCGAGCGGCGCTCGCCTGATCCACCCGTCCTGGCTAGGCTCCGGTCATGGGGACGGTGCCGGTGCTCGCGATCTGCGGGTCGTTGCGCGAAGACTCCCTCCACCGTGCGCTGCTGACGGCCGTGCAGGAGCGTGCCCCGAAGTTCCAGTTCGTAGGCGCCGAACTGGTGCGCCACCTGCCGCTGGTGGATCCGGGGCTCGATCGGCCGGATTCCCTTCCGGCGGCCGTGCGGGAGTTCCGGCTGCTCGCCGAGAACTGCGCGGCCGCGGTGATCGCGTCGCCCGAATACGTGCACGCCCCGTCGGGAGTGACGAAGAACGCGCTCGACTGGCTGGCGGGTTCGACCGGGTTGTACGGCAAACCGGTGCTGCTGCTCAGTGCCAGCCCCGGCCAGACCGGTGGTCTGCGTGGACTGGCCGGTCTCATCCCGAGCCTGCTCGCCCTCGATGCACTGCTGGTCGACCCGGTGAGCGTCTCACGGGCGGCATCGCGCATTCAGCCTGACGGCACCGTGACCGAGGTCGGCCTCGACCTGCGGCTCGAGATCGCCGTCGAACAGCTCGCCGACGCGATCCGGGTGACCCAGCCGGCGTGACCATCGAGCTGTCGCGTTCCGAGGCCCGCACGATCGCGGTACGGGCGGCGATGCTCGGCGACGAGCGCCCCGACGGATTCATGGACATGGTGCGGCGACTCGCTGCTCTGCGCATCGAGGAGACGGCCGCCGTCGCGCCGGCCGCCGATCACGTCTCGTGGTCGCGCCTCGGCGACGGGTATGTGCCGGGGCTGCTCGATCGCGGCATCGCCGAGGGTCGGTTGTTCGAATATCAGTGGGCGGTGCGTCCGATGGACGATCTGCCCATGTTCCTGCCGACGATGCGGGCGCCGTCGCCCTACCCCGCGGTGCGGGAATGGCTCGAGGTCAACGCGCCCTTTCGCCGGCGGGTGATCGCGAAGCTGGCTGATCTCGGGCCGCTGACCTCGGCCGACATCGCCGACGAATCCATCGTGCCGTGGCCGTCGTCCGGGTGGACCAACAACCGGAACGTGCCGAAGATGCTCGACCTGATGCACCAGCACGGCGAGCTCGCGGTGGTTGGCCACGACGGACGGTACCGGGTCTTCGACCGCGTCGAGGAGGTGTTCCCGGAGGTCGACGCCCTCGAGGCAGACATCGCCATGCGCACCAGGAACGAGCGTCGTCTCGCGGCCTTCGGGGTGGTCAGGGCGAAGGCCGCGGGCTCCGCCGAGGAGCAGGCGGACATGGCGCAGGTGGGCGAAGAGGCGACGATCGAGGGTGTGCGCGGGGTCTGGCGGGTCGATCGCGCGGTGCTCGAGTCGGATGTGCCGACGAACCGCACCGTGATCTTGTCGCCGTTCGACCGGCTCGTCTTCGAGCGCGACCGGGTGACCGACATCTTCGAATTCGAGTACGCGCTCGAGATGTACAAGCCTGTGGCCAAGCGCCGCTGGGGCTACTTCGCGCTGCCGGTACTGCACCATGACCGGCTGATCGGCAAGGTCGATGCGACCTCCGAACATGCCGAGGGGGTGCTGCGCGTCGATGCCGTACACGAAGACGGCAAATGGACGAAGGCGATGCGGGATGCCGTGGCCGGCGCGCTGCACGAGCTGGCGGACCGCCTCGGGCTTGAAGTGCTGCGCGTCTAGTCTTCGACGTCGGCCATCGAGTGCGGAAAGCGGGTCGGCTCGAAATGGACGGCGCCGGCCGGCACCTGCCACGGCATCACGACGACACGAAAGCGGCCCGCGATCACGGCCGGGTCTGCCTCTTTGAGAGCCCGCACCTCATCCACGCTGCCTCGCAGGATCGAGAGCCCGCGGAACCCGTCGTGACCGAGCGGGCCCGCCGCGAGCAGGTGGCCCTGCTCGTGAAGGGTGGCGAGGTAGTCGAGGTGCGCGTCTTGCAGGGCGTTCGCCGCGGCGTCGTCCAAGAGGGGCGCGTCATCGCGCAGCACGAGCAGCACAGCGACGAACGAATCGAATTCCACGCGGCCAGATTAGCGATACCGCTCGGCGAGGTCGGCGCCGATCGCGGCCAGAGCGGCTCGCACGTCGGGCGGGCCGAGCACGTCGATCTCGGGTGCCCAGCCCGCGAGTTGCCGTGCCAGCATCTCGGGGGTGTTCGCGCTGACCCGCAGGCGCGCGCGGTCGCCGTCGACGTCGAGCTGTTCGACGTGCCGGGCGCCCAGCACATCGCGCAGGGGCCCGACGAGCGCGGCCGGAATGGTCACCTCGGCCGACGTCTCGGCACGGCGTCCTTCGAGTTCGGAGAGGATCTCTGTCCACGTCTCGGCCAGATCGAAACCGTGGGGAAGATCGAATGACGTTCCGCCCGGCTCGACCGAGGTCATCCGGTCGACCCGGTAGGTGCGGCGCCCGCGCGGTGTCCCCGCGATGAGATACCAGATGCCGTCTTTGTCGACGAGTCCCCAGGGCTCGAGCTCGCGCGGTGCAGTATCGCGGTATCCGACGAGCACGGTGGTGCGTGCCACGACGGCCGCGCGAAGTCCGTCGAGGAGTCCGGTGGGGGCGGACGGGCGGTGCCCCCATCGCGCCTGGTCGACCACGACCGCGTTACTCGCCGCCTCAGCCTGCTGGCGGAACGACTCGGGCAGCGCCCGCACCAGCTTGCGAAGCGCCGACTTCGCGTCGGGCGACACGGCCGCCGCCGGCCCGACGAGCAGGAACAGCGCCTGCATCTCGGGGAACGACAGCCCGCTCAGGTCGGTGCGGGCGCCGCCCAGCAGCGCCCAGCCCCCTCCTCGTCCGCGCTGCGGGTAGACGGGGATGCCGGCGGCCGACAGCGCCTCGAGGTCGCGGCGGGCGGTCGCGACGGAGATCTCGAGTTCGTCGGCGAGCTCGGCAGCGGTCACGAGCCCCCGCGCCTGCATGACCAGCAGGGTGGCGACGAGTCGGTCGGCTCTCATGACATCCAGAATCTCATAGATAAGTAGTCAGAAGGTGAGCACTTTAGGGGAGCACCATGGATACATGACA
>JBDTQN010000068.1:0-9767 GCA_039932215.1 Pseudolysinimonas sp.
GCGACGATCGAGCCGAACGTCGGTGTGGTCAACCTGCCCGACCCGCGGCTCGACAAGCTGGCCGAGCTGTTCGCGTCGGAGCGGATCGTGCCTGCAACGGTGTCGTTCGTCGACATCGCGGGCATTGTCAAGGGTGCGTCTGAGGGCGAGGGGCTCGGCAACCAGTTCCTTGCGAACATCCGCGAGGCCGACGCGATCGCACAGGTGGTGCGTGGATTCGACGACAGTGATGTCGTTCACGTTGCGGGGGCGATCGATCCGGCTTCCGACCTCGAGGTGATCACGACCGAGTTGGCGCTCGCCGATCTGCAGACGCTCGAGAAGGCGTTGCCCCGGTACCAGAAAGAGGTCACCGGCAAGCGTCTCGACCCCGCCGTGTTGGCGAGCGCGACCGCCGCCCAGGCCTGGCTCGATGAGGGCAAGCCGCTCTCGGCATCCACTATCGACCTCGCGCCGCTCAAAGAACTGGGGCTGATGACGGCGAAGCCGATCATCTACGTCTTCAATGTGGATGAGGCGGTGCTGACCTCGGACACCCGGCGTGCCGAGCTGGCCGCGTTGGTGGCGCCGGCGAAGGCGGTATTTCTCGACGCGAAGATCGAGTCGGAGCTGATCGACCTCGACCCGGCCGATGCGACCGAGCTGCTCGCCTCGACCGGTCAGACCGAGTCGGGTCTCGACCAGCTCGCGCGGATCGGGTTCGACACTCTCGGGCTGCAGACCTACCTGACGGCGGGGCCGAAGGAATCGCGGGCCTGGACGATCCACAAGGGCGACAAGGCTCCGCAGGCGGCGGGTGTCATCCACACCGACTTCGAGCGCGGATTCATCAAGGCCGAGATCGTCTCGTTCGACGACCTCGTCGCCACCGGCTCGATCGCCGAAGCGCGGGCGAAGGGCAAGGCGCGCATCGAAGGCAAGGACTACGTGATGCACGACGGGGACGTGGTGGAGTTCCGTTTCGGGAAAACGTGAGCCAAACCGCCTTCGGGGCTCGCACGTGGAGAGTCCCCATCTGGATTCGCCTGCTCTCGGTCGTACAGGCTGTCGGCTGGCTGGTCATGGTGCTCGCGCTGGGCGTGAGGGGCGATGAGACAGCCGTGACGTGGGCGTTCCTTGCCGTCGCGGTGGTAGTTGCTCCTTACTTGGCGTTGAGCCCGTCGATTCGACTTGAACCCGACGGTGCCCTCCATCTCCGGGGCTGGTTCAGATCGGAACGAGCGCAGGTCGGTGAAATCAGGCGACTTTCTCTCACCACGACCGGGCTCCGCTTCGAATTCCAGCATGCGCCAGCGTTCACTTCGGTCATCTTCCAAGCAACGATGCATCTGCGGTCTCCGAGAGTGTTTGAGTTCGTCGAGGCGATCACGGGAAGCAGGACCGACGGACGTGGCTGGGACCCTCGGAGAGCAGCTCTTGAAGGCGGCATTCAGTTGATACCCGAGCGCCCATCGAACGATCGGGGCTGAGTCGTTGAGGGACCACGTCGTGGAGTTCCGCCACAGTTAGGCATGTGGGCTACGAGGTGGACCATGCGCCATAGTTGGGCATGAGGTCGACTCAGCGGTAAGGAAGCGTCGCCCAAGGCTGGGTCTGGCCGCTTCACCTCAGCTTCATTTCGGTTTATAGCTCGACGGCCGCTTGGTGGAGTTCCGGTTTGGAAAAACGTGAGCACGAGGACAACGTGAATGTCCCTGCGTTGATCGCACTGGTGGTCGGGGCAGGACTCATTGCTTGGGGCGTCGCCGCGAAGATGGACGGTTGGCGACTGATTCTGGTGGTCGGCTTAGGCGCGTTGATCCTCGGCGGCGTCTCGGTCGTAGGGATCTACCTTTATGCGACGTCACACTTGGGCTGACGGTGTGAGGGATCACGTCGTGAAGTTCCGGTTCGGAAAAACATGATGGACCGGCGGCCCGATCCGAGCTCGCGCGTGGCGCGTGCACGGCGACGTCGTGAGGTTCTGGCATCAGAAGTAGATGCCTGCCGTCGCTGGCCGTCGTTAGGTTAACGAACCATGACGACCCTCGACACCAACTTCGACTTTCGAGGTGATGCAGACGGCGGTGATCCCGACCGCTCAAGCCCGACCCTTCGGCGTTACCACAAGGCTCTCTGGAGTCGTGAATTGCCCAGTGGCAAGACGCTACTTCTCGATGACCGGACGAAAGGCGAGTATCTCCACCACATGTCGGAGATCGGAGAGTTCTTTTTCTCCAGCGACTCGGTAATCGCGACCTTCCTTGGGTATAAGGACATGATCGACATCGCTTCCCAAAACTCTGATGATGATGTCGAAGAGTTCGAGCGAATCGGTTTCACGATGGGCGGGATGCTGATCTTTCCCAGCAACCAGATCGATCGGAAGTGGACGATCAACATGGCGCGCGGAATGACCGGTTCGATTGCGGATCGGCTCGACCTGACGCTGGAGTGCATCCGGCGGCACTATTCGGGCGGTACGAGCCCGCTCGGAGGTGTTCTTGCCAGGTACACCAACTTCTTCGATCTCTTCGTGGACTTCCGCGGCTACGTCGAATTCTTCCTGTTGCAGGATCTGGTCACCGCTCGCGGATTGCAGGTGGCGACTTTCCTGCCATTCGACGACTTCGTCGATTCGGCCCTTCCGCGGTCGTTGTCGGAGTACCTAGAGTTTCGGGGGCGCACTATCGACTTCGTCACTCGTCGGAACCATCGAATAGATGCCCTGCAGGTGGAAGTTCCCGACTGAGCGATGACGGCGACGTCGTGGAGTTCCGGTTTGGAAAAACGTGAGCCCCTCCGAAGACATTCAACTCGCCAACGCTCAGATCCAGGACATGGTTGGGCGAGACTTCTCTGAGTTCAGGATGGGATTCGGACTGCGTCTAGATTTCGGAGACGACTGGCTGGTCACTATCGAGACCCCCTTCTCAATGAGCGGTGACGTAGAACTCTTCGGCGGAGAGCCCGTGAGTGGCGAAGCCGCAGCGGCGTTGCTACCCCTCCGCCTTCGTCGGGTCAGTTCCGCGCAAGTCCAGCCGGACGGCACGCTGACCATCGGTATGGAGGACGGGGTGCTGTCCGTGCCCGCGCATCCGCTGTACGAGTCGTGGCAAGTGGCGGGGCCACGAGGCGTGCTGGTCGTGTGTCCACCGTCCGCCAGCTACATCGCCGTCTGGGCTGATGATGGACAGTCGGGATCTCATGGGTTCCGCTACGGCTCTGCCGATTCTGAAGCGTGACGTCGTGGAGTTTCGGTTCAACGTCTGACCGTTTCCCGGCAAGGTTCGGTAGGCGTCCGGTATTCAGGCGAGGGATGATCGGGTCGTGACTCGGAACAGGGACCGATCGCTCGACGCAACCGGGCAGCCGAAGCTCTACAAGCCTGCCGATCCCCAGCTGCGCGAATTCGACCACAGCGTCGGGACGCTCTCCGTGGATGGCGAAGTCGTCGGCCACCTTGCGAGCGTTGTCGGCGAGATGCGATTCCCCACCCGGCAGCCGTGGCCTTGGTTCGTGGTCGTGTGGCTCGACGGCAGCAAAGAGAACAGCTTCGAAGACTACGGTCCCAGCTGGTATACGGTTCGAGAGTTGGACGCCGGGCGCTTCGAGTTTCACGGGCGGAGTATCGCCGCGAACCATCGACTCTTCGGGATTCGCCTGCGGTCTAGCAAGCCTGGCCCGCCTATGACGTTCGAGTTCATGCGGCTTCCCTCTGACGTGGCTGCGCGCCGCTGGGACGAACTGGGGCTCGTTGACGCCGACTTCTGATGCCTCTTCACCACGTAACTCGGGGGAGTTCTGGTGCAACGTCTGAGGGTCGGTCCATTCCCTCTCTCTCGGATCGCAAAGCTCGCACTCCACAGATCCGCTAAACGGATCGCTACTTGTCAGTAGCATGTGGTTCGCTTCATAGATGGCCCCCCTTGACCTCGCGAATCGGTTTGCCGATCCGACGCACGCCGACGTGCGCATCGAATTCGCGCTCGCTCGAGCCGAGTACGCCCATCGGGCAGCGAGTCGTGCGACCGCACAGCAGTGGGCGGCGATCGCCGAGGTCCTTGACGAGGCGCGCCGATCGCCCGACGTCTATGTCGATCCCGCGCTGCCCATGCGCCACAAGGAACGGCGCGAGTTCGCTGAGCGGGCTGCGGCGGCCGACATAGCGGTCCGGCTGGGTCTGTCCGAGTCGGCCGTGCGTACCCAGGCGCATGAGGCCGAGACCCTCCGGACTCGGCTCCCACGCGTGTGGAGCGAGTTCTGCGAGGGCGAACTGGCGCCTCCCCAGGCTCGTGTCGCCGCCGAGCTGGTGCTGTCGCTTCCCGACGATCGCGAACTCGATGCGCAGTTCGACGGAGCGCTCGCCGGGATCGTGTCGCTCCCCGCGGGCCGGTTCCGGGTGCGTGCACGTGTGCTGCGCGAGCGCATTCACTCTGTCGCGATGACCGAACGGGTTCGTGCGGCGAAAGAGAGCCGTGGCGTGTGGATCGACAACGACATCGACGGCATGGCCCTGCTGTCGATGAAGCTGCCGGCCGAGACGGCGCACCTGGCCTTCGCGCGAGTGGATGCCGCGGCGCGGGCGGCGGCGCTCGATCCGACAGAAACGCGCACACTCGCGCAGCTGCGAGCCGATATCGCTGCCGACCTGCTGATCTCGGGCGAATTGGGCGACGGTCGGGTCCCGATTGCGCGCGTCGACGTCGGCGTGCTCATCCCGATGCTCACCCTGCTCGGCCTCAGCGATGAGCCCGGCCATCTCGACGGCTATGGGCCGATCGACGCCGAGACCGCACGTCGCCTGGCCGCACACGCACCCTCGTTCAGGCGGCTGCTCACGCACCCGGTGTCGGGCACGTTGCTCGGTGTCGATCGCACCAGCTACCGCCCGCCGGCCGACCTCAAACGATGGCTCGCGGTCACTGACCAGACGTGTCGCTTCGTCGGCTGCGGCCGGCTCGCCCGCAACTCCGACATCGACCACACCATCGACCGCCAGTACGGCGGCGCGACGCGTGCCGACAATCTCGCGCACCTGTGCCGACATCACCATCGGTTGAAACACATGACGAAGTGGACGGTCGAGCAAGAGAAGTCACCCGACAGACGCATTAGCTGGACCAGTCCGACCGGGCACCAAGCCACGGCCGACCCGCCACCGTTTTGAGCGAGCCATGTGGTGGGAGGGTCAGCGAATGAAGGGACGTCAGCGGGTGACGCGCTCCCCGTCGTCATCGAACCCGACGCCCGCCATCTTCGCCAAAGCGACAGAGGCCGCCCGCAACTCCGTCAGCGCCGCCACGACATCGCGTGAGACGGCAGGATCCGCGGTCGCGCGCTCAAGGGCATCAGTGGCGAGGCCGAGGTGCTGCTTCGCGACGTCCTTCTGATCGATCCACACCATGGCGACGACCCTAGTGATCGGACGTGCGCCGCGAAACCCACCGCGAGTGGGTGCGCCACGCGAGCACACCGACCACGCTCGCCGCCGAGAGCACGCTGCCGATCGAGGCGAACGACCAGATCGAGCCAATCGAGAACGCCGATCCGACAGAACCGATCGAGAAGGCAGAGCCGATCGAACCGATCGAGAAGGCAGAGCCGATCGAACCGATCGAGGCGAACGATCCGATGCTGCCGATCGACGCGGCCGAGCCAAGCGAACCGCGCGAGCGCCATGACCTCATGATCCGACCTTACGACGAGCGTTAGCGTGAGCGCGTGGATGAAATCGCCGACGCCGTCGAGCGACTCGAGACCGCGCGCGCCCGCGACGAGTTGCTGGTCGACTTCGTCCAGCCGCGCTGGCTAGGCGTCAAGCTTCCCGCGAAGCTCGCCCCCGTCGAGCGCGTGTGGCGTCTCGGGGTACTCCTGCTCGGACACAGCGGAAAGCTCTACGCGACCGGCACCACACTTCGCGTGAGCGAGCCCCGGCATCCGAACGCGCAGTCCCGGCTCGCCGAAGATCGACGTGAGCTCCGCGCTCTCGCACTCAAGTCGGGAATCTCGGGCGGTGAGACGATCAACCTCGACGCGATCGACATCCTGCTTGATGCCGTGACCGCCGATTCGCGCCCGCTGGCGCGCACCCCCGACGGCCTCGCCGTGCAATGGAGCCCGTCCTCCGACGCCCTTGCGCCCTTCGCGGGCTATCTCGCCGAGCGGGTCGCGTTGCTGGCCGATCCGCCCGCGGGCACGTGACGTACGCTCGAACCATGGCAGAAAGCACCCCCGACCTCTGGTGGCCCAAGCTCGACCCCGAGACCCGGCACTGGTTGCAGCATCACGTGGGCGACGCGCTTCCCGAAGAGATTCTGGATGCGGTGGTCGCCGCTGGCGGTGAGCCCGAGGGCGAATTCACCCCCGGCAAGCAAGAGGCTCCCGACCGCTACGACCTCACACGTGACGACTGGGATTGGATCGCCGTCCAGGCGCACCAGCACTGAGCCGCGCGGCGACCGCTACCGCGCGAGTAGCGCATCCCGCACCGGCGCAGGCAGGGCGGGCGGCACGTCCGGCTCAACGCCGAGCGCATGCAACGCGCGGGAGTAGTAGTTGCGCACCGACGCGGCGAGCGCGATGTCGACGATCTGCTCGTCGCTGAAGCCATGCTCGCGAAGCACCAATGCGTCGGCATCGGTCATCCCCGCCGAGTCGCCGCAGACCTTCACGGCGAAGTCCATCATCGCGACCTCCGCGTCACTGAGCCCCGCCTCGTGGTAGTCGTGGGCGACCGCAATGATCTGGTCGTCATCCAGAATCGCGCGCGCCATGTTGCCGTGCGCAAGGAGGCACGGGTCGGACTTCAGCGCTTCGGCCGCAGCCAGGGTGACCAGGCGGTACAGGCGAACACCGAGCCTCGCCGAGACCGCCGCCGTGATCGCCTCGAACCCTCGCTGAGCGGCAGGGTTCATCGCCATCATGCGGGAATGTGTCGGCACATAGCCGAGCTGCTCGCGGTCTTCGTCGTAGAGGGCGGCGACGTCGCCGGTTGCCTCGTCCTCGGGCACGGTGTGGATGATCGACATCTCGCCATGCTGACATACCGTTGAGGGGTGAGCACCCTGCCGATGTTCCCCCTCGGGTCGGTGCTGTTCCCCGCCATGCCGCTGCCGCTACGCGTGTTCGAAGAGCGATACCTGGCGATGCTGGCGCATGTGCTGCAAGACGAACCGCCCGAATTCGGCGTGGTCCTCATCGAACGCGGCCAGGAGGTCGGCGGCGGCGACGTGCGCTTCGACGTCGGCACGATCGCGCGCATCGCCGACCTCGAAGTGACCGAGAGCATGGTCGGGATGGTGGGGCTGGGCGGACAGCGCTTCGAAATCGAGTCGTGGGGATCCGACGATCCGTTCCCGCAAGCCGAAATCCGCCTGCTCGACGATCTCGTCTGGGACGAGGCGCACCGCGAGTTGCTCGACGAGGCCGAACGTTCCGTGCGCGCCGGGATGGCCGTGGCGAGCGAATACGTCGAACTCGCGTGGTCGCCGGCGGTCGAGTTGGCCGACTCGCCGCTCGACGCCGCATGGCAGCTCGCCGCGATCGCTCCGCTCGGCCCGATGGACCAGGTCGAGCTGCTGCGGGCCACCTCCCTGCAGCAGTTGCTGTCGCGGATGATCGAACTCACCGCCTCCTCTGTCGACTCGATACGGTTCTCGTGGACCGACCTGACCGGCGACGACGACGAGGAGGAGCTGCCGTGATCGCACTCCCGATCCCCACGGGCGAGGCCGTACCCCCGATCGTGGGCGTGATCTTCGCGATCGCCGCATCGCTGGCCTTCATCGTGCTGGTCGTGCAGGCGGTTCGCTACCTGCGCAGCGCGCGCGACGACGACCACCCCAACGACCAGGAGAAGAAGTGACCGACGAGGCCGTCCCCCCGTACACGGGCAAGAAGAGCGAGCCGGCCAAGCCCGCCGCGAAGAAGGCGGCGCCGGTGAAGAAGGCAGCGCCGACCGCGAAGGCAGCGCCGGTGGCCGAGGAGATTCCCGCACCCGCCGCATCCGCCAGCCCGGTGCCGGTCGGTTACGCGCCGGTCGTCCCCGGTGCGACGCTCTGGTCGGTCGTGTGGCACAGCCGCGCCGTGCTGATCGGCGTCGCCGGATTCGCCGCACTCTGCGCCGTAGCGACGTTCATCGGCGGGCTGGGGTTCCCCGGCGGTCCGATCGAGGGCATCTACTGGATCGGGATGATCGTCGGCCTGCTGGCCGTCGCGGTCGCGGTCGGCGCTCTGACGGTCGTGGAGTTCACGCGACGTGGCACGCCCGGACGACTCGCAATGCCGGTCAACCCGCGACCCTCGGTGTTCGCGATCGTCGGGCTGGTGCTCTCGGCTCTCGCACTCGCTGCCTGGGCGACGACGGGCGGCCTCGAGCAGGTCTTCCTTCAGGACAGGTACATGTACGCCACCGGCGCGTTGTTCTTCATCGGGATCCCGTGGGCGCTCGGCGGGATCTTCGGCGCGTGGGGGTATCGTCCGGGCGGCAGTCGCGTGACCAACGTGCTCGCCATCATCGCGATCGCCGCGTGGGCCGTTCCCGCCCTGTTCACGACCTACGCCGCCGTGATCTACGGGCTGGGCCTGACCGACTAACGCGCCAGCTCCGCCAGCAGCGCCCGCTCGTCGTCGTCGCTCAGACCCGCACGCCGTTCCGCGGGTTCGGCCAGCTCCCACGCGAGCGTGTCGGCCAACGTCTCGGCGAGCGGCCGGGTCCGCAGACCGAGGGATGCGGCCCGCGTCAGGTCGTGCGCATTCAGAGCGATGGATTCGGCGGGCAGCCACAGCGGAAGCGACCGCGGTCCCATCCATGGTTCGACGTCGTGCTCGGCCAGCCAGTCCTCGCCCGCGACCTCCCACGAACCGCCGAACCCGGTGACGCCGCGCACGGTCTCCAGGTGCTCGGCGAGGGTGTGCGTGGGTCCGCCGACGGTGGCGATGCCGGCGGTGCCGCGTTCGGCAGATCGCACCAGCCAGGCGGCGAGGTCACGCACATCGAGCACCTGCACGGGAACGTCGGGCGCGTCGGGGATCAGCACCCGACCCTCGGGATTCGACGGCCGGGCCATCCGCCGCGGCCAGTACCCGGAGCGACCGGACCAGTCGCCGGGCCCGCCGATCAGACTCGCCCGGGCGATCAGCGAACGATCCGCACCGACGCCGTCGAGCACGTGCCGCTCGCACGCCACCTTCGCCGAGCCGTAGGTCTCCATCGACTCCATCACGTCGCCCTCAAGCGGCGGTAGCAAGGCCCCGTCCTCGTCGTCGCCGATCGTGGTGCTGTCGGCATAGACCGAGGCGCTCGAGACGAACACCCAATGTGCGGTGCGCTCGGCGAGCGCAGCGACGGCGCGGCGCACCTGACCGGGCTGGCGCGACACGTCGATTACGGCATCCCAGCTCTCGTCATCGAGCGCTGCGTACGCATCGTCGCCGTCCCGGTCCGACCGCACGAACCGGGCGCCTCCCGGTACGGTTCCCGCTTCCCCACGCGCCAGCGCCGTGACGTCGTGCCCCGCGTCGAGCGCGGCAGAGACGATGTGCGTTCCGAGCCAGGCCGTGCCCCCGAGGACGAGTGTGCGCATGCTCTCAGGCAACCCGTGCCGGCGTCGCGCGGCAAGCGCTTCTGCGCAGGGCAGACACCCGCGCTAGGCTGGCCGCACAATCGAATACCGGGCCGCACGCGATGCGGGAGAGCCGGGCAACGCGCGCTGAGAAGTGCAGCGACCCGGCACCGAAGGAGCAAGCCTCCCCGCCAATCTCTCAGGTACGTGTACCGCATCGCA
>JBDTQN010000069.1:0-9747 GCA_039932215.1 Pseudolysinimonas sp.
GACCGTCATTCGCGTGCCAAGCCGCACCTCGCCGACGATGAGTTGGGTGGCGCCGGCCATTTCGGCAACCCGCAACATCGTGGCGCGAGTGAGCGTCGGCACGAAAAAGGGGGCCGGTCACCCGGCCCCCGAGTTCAGGTAGCTCTACTTCTTGCCGGCACCCAGCAGGCCACCGAGCAGGTCGCCCGCGATCTGCTGACCCTGCGGGCTCGACAGCAGGCCGCCGAGCAGGTCGCCGATGCCGCCGGACGAGTCCGACGAAGCCGGAGCCTCAGCGGGCGCGGCGGCCGGAGCGGCCGCGTCGGTCTTGCCGCCGAGGAACTGGCTGGCCAACCACGACAGCACGATCGGTGCCACGATCGGCAGCACCTGCTTGATGATGTCGCCGGTCACGTCGCTCTTGGTGCTGGCACCGGCGAGCTTGGTCGCGACGGCGTCGGTGTTGGCACCGAAGACGTTCTTGACGATCTTCTGACCGTCTTCGACATCCACCTCTTTGACCGAACGCGCGATGCCCTTGTTGTGGTGCTTGAGCGTGTTGCTGAGCATCTGCGCGCTCTTCTCGTCACGTTTCGCGTTCGCGGCGAGGCCGCCCACGAGTCCGGGGAGCACCTGCTTGACGGCCGCTTCGGCGACGTCCTCATCGATCCCGAGCTGTGTGGCGATGTCGCCGACAGGAATCAGGTCGAGCAGGGCATTGAGATCTGCCATGGGTTCCTCTTTCATCAGGCCGGACTCCCTCCGAGTCCGTCACCGGTACCCAGATTAGACCCGGGCGACAGTCAGCCAGTAGGGTCGATCCCGTGGACCTGACGCAGACCGACATGCTGGGCAACGCTGCCCGTCGTCTCCGTCGCGCGCGCCGACTCTCGGCGACGCCGCTGCGCTGATCCACAGCACCTTCGCGACGTCGCCTTCCTCGCTCATCGAAGAGCAGACCCCGACCCGTCGAACCGAAGGTTGATCCATGTCACTCACCGTTGCCGTCGCCGGCGCCAGCGGCTACGCAGGCGGCGAGCTGTTGCGCTTGCTCTCGTCGCACCCCGAGTTCGAGGTGACCGTCGTCACGGCCCACACCAACGCCGGGCAGCCCCTGTCGGCCGTGCACCCGCACCTTCGGTCACTCGCCCACCTCACCCTGCAAGACACCACCGTCGAGACGCTCTCGGGCGTCGATGTCGTGTTCTTGGCGCTGCCGCATGGCGCATCGGGGGCGCTCACCTTTCCCGATGATGTGCTCGTGGTCGATTGCGGCGCCGACCACCGGCTGACCTCTTCCGACGACTGGGCGGCCTTCTACGGCGGCGAGTTCCACGAGCCCTGGGCGTACGGGATGCCGGAGCTGGCTGGGCAGAGAGACGCGCTGTCGGGTGCGCTGCGCATCGCCGTCCCCGGATGCAACGTCACGGCGATCACGTTGGCGCTGGCTCCGGGCATCGCGGCGGGCGTCGTCGCGGCCGACGACCTGGTCGCCGTGCTCGCGGTCGGAACCTCCGGCGCCGGTAAGTCCCTCAAGCCGGAGTTGCTCGCGAGCGAGATCGCCGGCTCCGCCTCCGCCTATCAGGTCGGCGGAACCCACCGTCACACGCCCGAGATCCTGCAGAATCTGCGGGTCGCCGGTGCCACCGACCCGGCCATCTCGTTCACGCCGGTTCTCGTGCCGATGGCCCGCGGCATCCTGGCAACGTCCACCGCGAAACTGGTCCCGGGCACGACCGAGGCCCAGGTGCGCGAGGCCTGGCACACGGCGTACGCCGACGAGCCGTTCGTTCAGGTGCTGCCGGCCGGGTCGTTCCCGCGGTCGGGCGACACGACCGGTGCGAACACGGCGCTCATCGGTCTCGCGGTCGATGAGGCCGCCGGGCGGGTCGTCGTGATCAGCGCGATCGACAACCTCGTGAAGGGCACGGCGGGGGCGGCGATCCAGTCCGCGAACATCGCTCTCGGGTTCGACGAGACGCTCGGCCTGCCCGTGAACGGAGTCGCCCCGTGAGCGTCACGCATGCATCCGGCTTCGAGGCCGCGGGCATCGCCGTCGGCCTGAAGTCGAACGGTAATCCCGACCTCGCGCTGGTGGTCAACCGCGGACCGCTGCAGCACGCCGCGGCCGTATTCACGAGCAACCGGGCGAAGGCGAATCCGATCATCTGGTCGCAGCAGGCGATCGCCGACGGCCGGGTCAGCGCGATCGTGCTCAACTCGGGCGGCGCGAACTGCTTCACCGGTAGCGAGGGTTTCCAGACCACCCATCTGACGGCCGAAGCGGTGGGCGAGGCGCTCGAGGTCAGCGCGGGCGACGTGCTGGTCTGCTCGACCGGGCTGATCGGCGATCAGCTCGACCGCGACAAGCTGTTGCCGGGCGTCGCGGCGGCCGCGGCTGCGCTCAACGTCGAGGGCGGTGCGGATGCCGCGCGCGCGATCATGACGACCGATTCGGTTCCGAAGACCGCGACTCGCGAGCGGGACGGCTGGAAGATCGGCGGGATGGCGAAGGGTGCCGGCATGCTGGCGCCGGGGCTCGCGACGATGCTGGTGGTGATCACGACCGACGCGATGCTCGACGCCGCCCAGCTCGACACCGCGCTGCGCGCCGCGACCCGGGTCAGCTTCGACCGGCTCGACAGCGACGGCTGCATGTCGACGAATGACCAGGTCACGCTGCTCGCGAGCGGCGCGTCGGGTGTCAGCCCCGACGTGCACCTGTTCGCCGCCGTGCTGAGCGATCTGTGCCTCGACCTCGCGACGCAACTGCAGCACGACGCCGAGGGCGCGAGCCACGACATCGTGATCGAGGTGATGAGCGCCGCGACCGAGGACGACGCCGTCGAGGTGGGCCGCTCGATCGCGCGCAACAACCTGTTCAAGGCGGCCGTGTTCGGCAACGATCCGAACTGGGGGCGGGTGCTCGCCGCCATCGGCACCACGAACGCGGCGTTCGATCCGTACGACGTCGACGTTCTCATGAACGGGGTCCGGGTGTGCGCCAAGGGGGAACCCGACCGGCCGCGCACCGAGGTCGATCTCACGCCGCGCCAGCTGCTGCTGCAGCTCGAACTGCACGCGGGCAGCGCCGGAGCGATCATCTTCACCAACGATCTGACCCACGACTACGTGCACGAGAACTCGGCGTACAGCTCATGACGACGACCGAAGAGAAGACACACGTACTGATCGAGTCGCTCCCGTGGCTGAAACGCTTCGCGGGAGAGATCATCGTCGTCAAGTTCGGCGGCAACGCGATGGTCGACGCCGACCTGCAGCGTGCGTTCGCCGAAGACATGGTCTATCTGCGCCACGTCGGCATCAAGCCGGTCGTGGTGCACGGCGGCGGACCCCAGATCTCGGCCATGCTCGATCGCCTCGGCATCGAGAGCTCGTTCGTCGGCGGGTACCGCGTCACGACGCCCGAGACGATGGAGGTCGTGCGCATGGTGCTGACCGGCCAGGTCAGCCGCGAGCTGGTCTCGCTCATCAACGAACACGGTCCGATGGCGTCCGCGATCTCGGGTGAGGACGCCGGTCTCTTCATCGGCCGCCGGCGCGGGGCGACCGTCGACGGGCAGCTGGTCGACATCGGGCTGGTCGGCGACGTCGTGGCGGTCGACCCGGCATCGGTGCTGGCCGAGGTCGCCGCGGGTCGCATCCCTGTCGTGTCGTCGATCGCACCCGACCGCGACGTGTCTGGCCAGTCGTTGAATGTGAATGCCGACTCGGCCGCCGCGTCGCTCGCCGTCGCGCTGGGTGCCGCCAAACTCGTGGTGCTGACCGATGTCGCGGGGCTGTACCGCGACTGGCCCGACCGCGATTCCTTGATCTCGGTGATCGATACGCGCGAACTCACGACGCTGCTGCCGACGCTCGAGAGCGGCATGATCCCCAAGATGACCGCGTGCCTCGAGGCAGTGGAGGGCGGCGTCGCGAAGGCCGCCATCATCGACGGTCGGCGTCCGCACTCGATCCTGCTCGAGATCTTCACGGACGCCGGGATCGGCACCGAGGTGGTTCCCGGATGACGCTCACCGACCGGTTCACCGCCGTGATGATGAAGTCGGCCCCCACGCCGATGGCCGTACTCGATCACGGCGAGGGCGCCCACGTCTGGGACGTCGACGGCAACCGCTACCTCGACTTCCTCGCGGGCATCGCGGTGAACGCGCTGGGTCACGCACATCCGGTGTTGGTGGATGCCGTGGCCGGTCAGGCGGCCCGCCTCGCCCACGTCTCGAACTACTTCGCCACCGCCCCGCAGATCGAACTCGCCGAACGCCTCACGCGGCTGAGCGGCGGCGACCGGGTGTTCTTTGCCAACTCCGGTGCCGAGGCCATCGAGGCGGCGCTCAAGCTGAGCCGGCTCACGGGACGGCCGCGCATCCTCTCGCTCGAGGGCTCGTTCCACGGACGGACGATGGGCTCGCTGTCGCTCACGGGCAAACCCGCACTGCAGGCGCCGTTCCTTCCGCTGCTGCCGGGCGTCGAGCAGATTCCCGGCACGATCGAGGCGCTCGAGGCGGCGTTGGCCGCCACAGACGTCGCCGCGCTTTTCGTCGAACCGATCAAAGGCGAGGCCGGCGTCGTCGATCTGCCCGCCGGCTATCTCGCCGAGGCGCGGCGACTCACGGCGGAGCAGGGCACCCTGCTGATCCTCGACGAGATTCAGACCGGCGCCGGGCGCACAGGGGAGTGGTTCGCATTCCAGGGCGAGCACGTGGTCCCCGACGCGATCGCAGTCGCCAAGGGCATCGGCGGCGGGTTCCCGATCGGCGCCCTCGTCACCTTCGGCGCAGCCAGTGATCTGTTCGGCGCCGGGCACCACGGCTCGACCTTCGGCGGCAACCCGCTCGCGACCGCCACCGCGAACGCGGTGCTCGGCGAGATCGAGCGTGCCGGGCTGGTCGAGAACGCCCGGCTGCGCGGATCGCAACTGCGGCAGGCGATCGAGGCGATCGGATCACCTCTCGTCACCGACATCCAGGGTCGCGGTCTGCTGCTCGGCATCGGCCTCGCCGAGCCGGTCGCACATGCCGTCGTGCGCGAGGCTCAGCAGCGCGGACTGATCGTCAACGCGGCGAGCGACTCCCGCATCCGCCTCGCCCCGCCCCTGATCATCGGCGACGCCGAGATCGCCGAGTTCGTGCCCCTGTTCACCGCCGCTCTAGAGAAAGCCCGCCCATGACCCGCCACTTCCTCCGGGACGACGACCTGACCCAGGCCGAGCAGACCGAGATCCTCGATCTCGCCGAACTGATCAAGGCCGACCGTTGGGCGCGCACGCCACTCGCCGGGCCGCAGACCGTCGCGGTGATCTTCGACAAGTCGTCCACGCGCACGCGGGTGAGCTTCGCCGTGGGCATCGCCGACCTCGGCGGCAGCCCGCTGATCATCTCGACCGCCAACAGCCAGCTGGGGGGAAAAGAGAGCCCGTCCGACACCGCCCGAGTGCTCGAACGGCAGGTCGCGGCGATCGTGTGGCGCACCTACGCGCAAAGTGGTCTCGAGCAGATGTCGGCCGGCACCACGGTGCCCGTGATCAACGCACTCAGCGACGACTTCCACCCGTGTCAGCTGCTGGCCGACCTCCTCACCATCCGCGAGCACAAGGGGCACCTCGCCGGGCTCACCGTCACGTTCCTCGGCGACGGCGCCAGCAACATGTCGCACAGCTACCTGCTCGCCTGCGCGACCGCCGGCATTCACGTGCGGGTCGCCTCGCCCGAAGAATACGAGCCGGTGGATGCTGTGGTCGCCGACGCCGACCGTCGCGCTGCCGAGACCGGCGGTTCGGTGATGCTCTTCACCGACCCGATCGAGGCGGTCGCCGGAGCGGACGTCGTCGTCACCGACACCTGGGTCTCGATGGGCAAAGAAGAAGAGAAGGCGCATCGCGTCGCCACCTTCGGCGGCCACCAGGTGACCACCGAGCTCATGTCACTGGCGAAGCCCGACGCGATCTTCTTGCACTGCCTGCCCGCCGACCGTGGCTACGAGGTCGCCGCCGACGTCATCGACGGGCCGCAGAGCGTCATCTGGGACGAGGCCGAGAACCGCCTGCACGCGCAGAAGGCGCTGATGGTGTGGCTGCTGGAGCGGGTATGAACGCGGCGGTGAACTCAGGAGTACTGCGCCAGGAGCGCGGGGTCGCTGGCGAGGATCGAGGTCAGCGCGATCCAGAAGATGATCGCGGCGACCACACCCGCACCCAGGGGAACCCAGAACGCGACACGCTTGCTGAGAAGCAGAGGGATCGATCCGCCGACCGCGCCCAGGTACAGCAGCACGTGACTGACCACGATCACCGTGGGCTGTGCGCCGATGGTGCCATTGAACCCGCCCATGCCCTGCTGCTGCAGACCCTGATCGATCAGCGCGGGGTCGGAGAACAGGGCCGCATAGGCCAAGGCGATCAGCACCCCGAACAGTCCGAGCACCAGAAGCACGATGGTCAGCACCAGGTCCCAGGTCTTGCGCCGGCGTCCCGCCGGAGCGGGGTGCATGGGGTACGCGACCGGGGACGCCGGAGCCGACGGCTGCGAGGGATTCGGCTGCGGAGGCACGTAGCCCGCGGGAGCGTACTCGCCGTATTGCGGGACCGGCGGCGGAGTCGGCTGGCTCGGCTCTGACATGTCCCAACTCTAGACTCGACCACGATCACAAGGAGACACACACCATGGCAGAACGCGTCGTCCTCGCCTACTCGGGCGGACTCGACACCTCGGTCGGCATCGGCTGGCTTCAGGATGCGACAGGTAAAGAGGTGGTCGCCCTCGCGGTCGACGTCGGTCAAGGCGGCGAAGACATGGATGACATCCGTCAGCGCGCTCTCGACTGCGGTGCCGTCGAGGCTGTCGTCGTCGATGCCAAGGACGAGTTCGCCAACGACTTCCTCATGCCGGCGCTCAAGGCGAACGCGCTGTACCAGAAGCGTTATCCGCTGGTCTCGGCGCTCAGCCGCCCGGTGATCGCCAAGCACCTCGCGCGCGTGGCGAAAGAGATGGGTGCCGACAGCGTCGCCCACGGCTGCACCGGCAAGGGCAACGACCAGGTGCGGTTCGAGGCTGCGGTCGCCGCGCTGGCTCCCGAACTGACCAGCATCGCGCCCGTGCGCGACCTCGCCCTCACCCGAGACAAGGCGATCGTGTACGCGCAAGAACACAACCTGCCGATCAAGCAGAGCGCGAAGAACCCGTACTCGATCGACAAGAACGTTTGGGGCCGCGCCGTCGAGACCGGGTTCCTCGAAGATCCGTGGAACGCGCCCATTGAAGACCTGTATGAGTACACCGCCGACCCGTCGATCGACGGCCCCGCCGACGAGGTCACGGTCACCTTCACGCAGGGGGTGCCCACGGCACTCGACGGCGTCGCGGTGACGCCGCTGCAGGCGGTCGAGCAGCTCAACGTGCTCGCCGGCAAGCACGGCGTCGGACGCATCGACATCGTCGAAGACCGGCTCATCGGCATCAAGAGCCGCGAGGTGTACGAGGCACCGGCCGCGATCGCCCTCATCGCCGCGCACGAAGAGCTCGAGAACCTCACGCTCGAGCGGGGCGTCGGTCGCTACAAGCGCGGCGTCGAGACGGAGTGGGCCGGACTCGTCTACGACGGCCTGTGGTTCTCGGGTCTCAAGCGCAGCCTTGACGCGTTCATCGACCACACGCAGCAGCACGTGTCGGGCGACATCCGGCTCTCGCTACAGGCCGGGCGGGCGACCGTGACCGGGCGCAAGAGCGCCGAGAGCCTGTACGACTTCTCGCTCGCCACCTATGACACCGGCGACACGTTCGACCAGTCCCTGGCGAAGGGATTCATCGAGCTCTGGTCGCTGCCGTCGAAGATCTCTGCCAAGCGAGACCTGGCATGACCCTGTGGGGCGGCCGGTTCGAAGACGGGCCATCGCCTGAACTCGTCGCGCTGAGCCGCTCCACGCATTTCGACTGGGAGTTGGCGCTGTACGACATCGCCGGTTCGCACGCGCACGCGAAGGCGCTGGCGGCGGCGGGTTACCTGACGCCGGCCGATGAGCAGGCGATGCATGCGGGGCTGGATGTCGTGGCCGGGCGGGTCGAGAGTGGCGACCTGGTCGCCACCGACGCCGATGAGGACGTGCACGGCGCACTCGAGGCGGCGCTCATCGCCGTCGTCGGGTCTGAGCTCGGAGGCCGGCTGCGCGCGGGCCGCAGCCGCAACGACCAGATCGCCACGCTCATCCGGATGTACCTGCTCGATCACTCGCACACGATCGAGCACGCGCTGGTGCAGCTGATCGATGCGATCGCCGCTCAGGCGACCGCGCATCCCGATGCGGTGATGCCGGGCCGCACGCACCTGCAGCATGCGCAGCCGATCCTGCTCGCGCATCACCTGCTCGCGCACGCCTGGCCGCTCGTTCGCGATGTACAGCGCCTGCACGACTGGCGGGCGAGGGCGCAGCAGTCGCCGTACGGCGCCGGCGCACTCGCGGGGGGTGCGCTCGGGCTCGACCCGGCGATCGTCGCGCGCGAGCTGAATCTCGGTGAGCCGATGGCGAACTCGCTCGACGCGACATCGAGCCGGGATGCCGTGGCCGAGTTCGCCTACATCGGTGCGCAGATCGGCATCGACGTCTCGCGGTTCGCCGAAGACGTGATCCTCTGGGTGACCCGCGAGTTCGGGTTCGCGCATCTGCACGACGGCTACTCCACGGGGTCGTCGATCATGCCGCAGAAGAAGAACCCCGACATCGCCGAGCTCGCGCGCGGCAAGGCGGGCCGCCTCGTCGGCAATCTGACCGGCCTGCTGACCACGCTCAAGGGTCTGCCGCTCGCGTACAACCGCGACCTGCAAGAAGACAAAGAACCGGTTTTCGACACGGTGCGCACCCTCGAGGTGCTGCTGCCCGCATTCACCGGCATGGTCGCGACGCTCGAGTTCGACACCGCTCGCATGGCCGCGCTGGCGCCGCAGGGATTCTCGCTCGCGACAGATGTCGCCGACCATCTCGTGCGGGGTGGCGTGCCGTTTCGCGACGCGCACGAGATCGCCGGAGCCCTGGTGCGGTTCTGCGAGGCCAACGGTCTCGAACTCGATCAGCCGACCGACGGCGACTACGCCGCGATCGATCCGCGGCTGACGCCCGACGTGCGCGACGTGCTCACGGTCGCGGGGTCGATCGCGAGCAGGTCGGGCATGGGTGGAACCGCCCCGGAACGCGTCGCGGAGCAGCTCGTGGCGCTGACGGCCGCGGTGAAAGCCCTGACCTCGGAGGAACGATGACCCTGTCCGGCAAGAGTGATCGGCAGCTCCGCGTCGAGGCCGCGCGCGCCGCACGGAAGGATCGAGCAGAGAACTCTGCCGCGAAGCGCCCATGGCTGTTGCCCGCGATCGTCACGATCACCGTCGCCGTGCTCGTCGGCGCGCTGATCTTCGCGCTCGTGTCGGGCATCGGCTTCTTCTGAACCCATGCTCGACCTCACGCGTCCGTCGGTCGAGGTCGCGCCGTTGCTGCTCGGCGCGATCGTGCACGGCCGAGAGGTGAGCGTGCGCCTGACCGAGGTCGAGGCCTATCTCGGTGAGGTGGACCCCGGTTCGCATGCCTTCCGCGGGCCGACGCGCCGCAACGCCGTCATGTTCGGACCAGCCGGCCACCTGTACACCTACTTCACGTATGGCATGCACGTCTGCGCGAACGTCGTGTGCTCGCCCGAGGGGATCGCGACCGCGGTGCTGCTGCGTGCGGGTGAGGTCGTCGACGGCATCGACGTCGCGCGCGCG
>JBDTQN010000070.1:0-9671 GCA_039932215.1 Pseudolysinimonas sp.
ACATTGACGAGCGTGTAGTTGTAGACCAGCGACTGCACCACCGGGAGGAACAACTTGCCCGGGTCGGCGGTGGAGAACCCTGCGTTGCGATCGGGCGTCCACTGCATCGGCGTGCGGGATGCGTCGCGATCCGGCAGCCAGATGTTGTCGCCCATGCCGATCTCGTCGCCGTAGTACAGGAACGGCGAGCCCGGCAGCGAGAAAAGCAGAGCGTGCGCGAGCTCGAGCTCGGCGCGCGAGTTGTCGAGCAGGGGAGCGAGCCGACGTCGGATGCCCACGTTCACTCGCATCCGCGGGTCGTAGGCGTACCAGCCGTACATCGCCTGCCGGTACTCCTCGCTGACCATCTCGAGGGTCAGCTCGTCATGGTTGCGCAGGAACACGCCCCACGCCGCTCCGGCCGGCACGTCCTGGGTCTCAGCAAGCACGCGCTTCAGCTCTGCCGCCGACTGCGAACGCAGCGAATAGAAGATGCGGGGCATGACGGGGAAGTCGAAGGCCATGTGGCATTCGGGCTCCTCTTCGGTGCCGAAGTACTCGGCCACCTCGGCGGGCCACTGGTTCGCCTCGGCGATCAGGACGCGGCCGGGGTACTCGAGGTCGACCATCGCCCGCAGCTTCTTGATGAAATCGTGGGTCGCGGGCTCGCTCTCGCCGTTGCCCTCCTCGGTCTCGTAAAGGTACGGGATGGCGTCGAGCCGGAGACCGTCGACGCCCATGTCGAGCCAGTGCCGCACGACGTCGAACATGGCGTCATGCACGGCCGGGTTCTCGAAGTTGAGGTCGGGCTGGTGCGAGAAGAACCGGTGCCAGAAGAACTGGCGGCGCACGGGGTCGAACGTCCAGTTCGACTCTTCGGTGTCGACGAAGATGATGCGCACGTTCTCGTACTTCTCGTCGGTGTCGCTCCACACGTAGAAGTCGCCGTACGGCCCCTCGGGATCGGCACGTGACTGCTGGAACCACTCGTGCGCGTCGGAGGTGTGGTTCAGTACCAGGTCGATGACGACGCGCATGTTGCGCTCGTGCGCCTTGGTCACGAGCTCACGGAACTCATCGAGCGTGCCGAACTCGGGGAGGATGCCTTTGTAGTCGGCGATGTCATAGCCGCCGTCGCGCAGCGGCGAGGTGAAGAACGGCGGCAGCCAGAGCCCGTCGACGCCGAGCCACTGCAGGTAGTCGAGCTTGCCGATCAGGCCGCCCAGATCGCCGGTTCCGTCGCCGTTCGAGTCGACGAACGAGCGCACCATGACCTCGTAGAAGACCGAGCGTCGATACCACTGGGGGTCGAGGGCCAGACCGGGCAGCGTGATGGGAGCGGTGAACGTCACGCGACGAGTCTAGGAGAGGGCGCACAGCCTCCCGCCCATACAATTCGGGGTGTGACCGTCCCCACGCCGCACGCCGACGCGCTGTCCCGCATCCCCGTCCGCGAGGGTTCGGTCGACGTGCTCGGCAGCACCACTCGCTACTGGGAGTTCGGCCCGGCCGACGCCGCCCGCACCGTCGTGATCGCACACGGCTACCGCGGCGACCATCACGGGCTCGAGCCGGTCATCGCGCTGTTGCCCGAGGTGCGATTCGTCAGCCCCGACCTCCCCGGATTCGGGCTCTCGTCCCCGATGACCCAGGCGCCCCACTCGATTCCGGGTTACGCGCGCTGGCTGCGGGGCTTCCTCGACGCGCTCGACCTGAACGGATCGGTGTTGCTCGGGCACTCGTTCGGGTCGATGGTGACCACCTACGCGATCGGCGACGGCCTGCAGACGCCCGCGCTCATCCTGATCAACCCCATTTCGACTGACCCACACCAGGGTGGCGGACGAGTGATGAATGCCCTCACGCGTGCCTACTACGGCACCGCCCGTAAGCTCCCGCAGCGCCTGGGCCGTGGCCTGCTCGGCAACTGGCTGGTCGTGCAGATCATGAGCGTGACCTTGGCCAAGACCCGCGATGCGCAGCTCCGCCGCTGGATCCACGAGGAGCATCACCGGTACTTCAGCGGCTTCAGCGACCCCCAGACGGTTGCTGAGGCGTTCGACGCATCCCTGAGCACCGACGTGACCCAGTACGCGGCCTCGCTGACGATGCCCGTTCTGGTGATCGCCGGCCAGGAGGACGAGATCGCCCCTGCGCCCGGCCAGCACATCTTCGTCGACATGCTGCCGTCGGGCGAACTGGTGATGCTCCACGGTGTCGGCCATCTCATCCACTATGAGCAGCCCGCCAACGCCGCGGATGCCATCCGGGACTTCCTGGCCCGAGCATGAGGATCGTCGTCGACTGCCGGTACACCCGCATCGGGCACCACGACGGCATCAGCAGGTACGGCGCCCGCTTGGTCGAGGCGCTCGCGCTGCGCGCCCTTCCCGCCGGCCACGAGGTCACCATGCTGATCAGCGACGAGGCGCAGTTGCGCATGCTGCCCGATCTGCCCTGGTCGATGGCCTCGGGTCCCACCAGCGCACGCGAGCCCTGGGTGGCGCTGCAGGTCAACAAACTGCAGCCGGATGTTGTGTTCACTCCCATGCAGACGATGGGCGGGGCAGGGCGGCGGTACGGGCTCGTGAAGACCCTGCACGACCTGATCTATTACCGAAATCGCACGCCTCCTCGCGATCTGAACCCCGCCATCCGGGTTCTCTGGCGCCTGTACCACCTGGCCTGGTGGCCCCAACGCCTGCTGCTCAACCAGGCGGATGCGGTGGCCACGATTTCGCAGACGTCGAAGGCGCTGATCGAGCAGCACCGGCTCACGAAGCGGCCCTTGGCGATCGTGGGCAACGCGGCCGACCCCGTCGCCGGCATGGTGGCACCGCGCGAGCGTCCGGTCACCCGCGACCTGCTCTACATGGGTTCGTTCATGCCGTACAAGAACGTCGAGACACTGGCGCTGGCCATGCACGTGCTGCCGGGCTATCGGCTGCACCTGCTGTCGAAGATCGGGCGGGGTGACCGACGCCGGCTGCTGGAACTCGCCCCTCCCGGCGCGCTGATGCTGCACAACGGGGTCAGCGACGACGAGTACGCCGAACTGCTCGGTCACGCGTTCGCGCTGGTGCACGCGTCGCTCGACGAGGGCTTCGGCATCCCGCTGATCGAGGCGATGGCGGCGGGGACGCCGGTGGTGGTCAGCGATATCCCGATCTTCCGCGAGGTGGGGGCGGATGCGGCCGGCTACTTCCCGGCGACCGATCCGGATGCGGCGGCGGCCTCGATCCGCGCCCTCGAAGGCCGCGAACTGTGGCGAGCACGATCGGCACGCGGGCGCGAAGTTGCCGCGGGGTACGACTGGGACGCCTCCGCCGCCGTCTTGCTCGACCTGCTGACCGACGTTGTCAGCCGCCGATCGACACGATCTCGGCGTGCGTCACCCGCGCCAGCTCGGCCGGCTCGATAGCGAATACGGCCGTCGCGCTGCCCGCGGCCGCCCAGACCAGCGGCAGGTCGAGCAGCGTCTCATCGAACAGGGTGCGCAGCGGGGTCAGGTGCCCGAGCGGGGGGACGGCGCCGATCGAGTAGCCGGTCGCCTGCTTGACCGCGGCCGCATCCGCCTTGCCGATGGTGAGGCCCAGGCGCCCGCCCAGGGCCGCCGTGTCGACCCGGTTCGGCCCGGAAGCGAGCACCAGCAGGGGAGCGTCGTCCGCCTCGAATAGCAGGCTCTTGACGATCGCCGCGACATCACAGCCGATCGCCGCGGCGGCTTCGGCGGCCGTATGCGTGGACTCGTCGAACTCGCGCACCTCGGGAGACAGGCCGAGGTCCGCGATGCTGGCCAAGAACCGCTGCACCGCCGGCTGGCTCATGCGAGGCCCTCCTCGCGCGCCTCGACCGCGTTCTGCTCGTCGAGGCTCTGATGGTCGATCGGGTCGTCGAACGCAATCAGTTGCAGATCATCGTCGCCGAATCGAAAACTGTGCACCGACCCGTTCGTGATCATCCCGTGCGACGCATCGGGCTGCACCGCAGTCAGCACCGACCGGATGGCCCCGCCGTGGCTGACGACCACGAGCGACTGATCGGGGTGGGCGAGGGCGAGCTCGCGCAAGGCGGGCAGCACCCGGGCGACGACATCCTCGCGGCTCTCTTGGCCGGGTACACCCGACCGATTCGGGTAGCGCCGCTCGACCTCGAGAAAGTTCATCCCCTCGGCCTCGCCATAGTTGCGCTCGACGAGCGCATCGATGGTGTCGGGGGCGGGGAGTCCCAGTTCTTCCGCGATGAGGGTCGCGGTTTCACGGGCACGGCTCAGGGGGCTGGAGAAGACGCCGTCCCAGCGGCGACGTGCCAGCAGCCGGCCGGTGGCGCGTGCCTGCTCCCGCCCGATGTCGTTCAGCGGGATGTCGGTGAGCCCTTGGATGCGGCGCTGCTGATTCCAGTCGGTTTCGCCATGCCGAACGAGAAAGAGCTCTGTGGTCACCGACTCAGTCTGTCAGGCGCTCCGCCAGTGATTGCAGAACTTCGGAGGTGCCCGCGTCGATCTTCAGCGTGGCGCGCGAATCGCCCTTGGTGACGCCCCGGTTGACGATGACGATCGGGATTCGGCGCTTCGCGGCCTGGTCGAGCAACCGGATGCCGGAGTTGACGGCGAGCGACGAACCGGCGATGAGCAGGGCATCGGCCCGGCGCACGAGCGCGGCGGCTTCAGCGAACTTCTCGGTCGGCACGAACTCCCCGAAGAAGACGACCTCGGGTTTGAGCACGCCTTCGCAGACGGAGCACGCGGGGACGATCATGTCGTCCACCGCATCCACCTCGACGTCGCCGTCCGGATTCACCTGCACCCCCTCGGGTGCATCGAGCCACGGGTTCGCGGCCGCCATGCGGCCGGCGATGTCGACGCGGGCGAAGGTCTGCCCGCAGTGCAGGCACCGCACCTTGTCCATCGATCCGTGGATGTCGACCACGTGCCGCGACCCGGCACGAAGGTGCAGCCCGTCGACGTTCTGGGTCACGATGCCGTTCACGGGCCCGTCGAGTTCGAGCTCGGCCAGGGCGACGTGGCCCGCGTTGGGCTCGGCGGCAGAGAAGTGCTTCCACCCGAGGTGGCTGCCCGCCCAGTAGCGCTTGCGCGCGGTCTCGTCGTCGACGAACCTCTGGAACGTCATGGGCGAACGCACGGGGGCGCCTGCGCCGCGGTAATCGGGGATGCCCGAGTCGGTGCTCAGCCCGGCACCGGTGAGCACCGCGATGGTGCGTCCGCGCAGCATCGCCTCGGCCTGATCGACGAGCGCCTGGGTAGACGCGTCGAGTGCGGTAGCGACGGGCATGCGATCACCTCTTCCTGGGAGACTAAACGCCCCAGGTTTCCCAATTGTTTCGAGGTCGTATGCACATCGTGTCGGTCGAGGACCCCGCTGACCCTCGTCTGCGCGACTATGTGAGCCTCACCGACGTGGTGTTGCGGCGCGTCACGGAGCCTGTCGAGGGCTTGTACCTCGCCGAGTCGGCGAAGGTCATCGAGCGCGCTCTGGCCGCCGGACACCGCCCGCGGTCGGTTCTGCTGCAACAGAAATGGCTCGATGAACTCACGCCGCTGCTCGAGCCCTACGACGTGCCCGTCTACCTCGCCGCGCCCGAGGTGCTCGAACAGGTCACCGGCTTCGTTATGCACCGCGGCGCTCTCGCCTCCATGCATCGTCCACCGCTGGTACCGGTCGCCGATGTACTGCGCGACGCCCGCCGGGTGGTCGTGCTCGAAGACATCGTCGATCACACGAACGTCGGTGCGATCTTCCGCGCCGTCGCGGGACTCGGGGCGGATGCGGTGCTGATCACTCCACGGTGCGCCGACCCGTTCTATCGACGTTCCGTTCGGGTGAGTATGGGGACGGTGCTGCAGATCCCGTGGACCCGACTGGGGGAGTGGCCGGCCGGCGCCCAGCAGTTGCACGATGCGGGATTCGAAATCGCAGCGCTCGCGCTCGATCACGATGCCATCGATCTGTCGACGTACGCGCAGCATCCACCCGACCGCATCGCACTGCTGCTGGGCACCGAGGGCGACGGGCTCAGCCCGGCGGGGCTCGCAGCCGCGGACACCGTCGTCACGATCCCGATGTCGCGCGGCGTGGATTCACTCAACGTCGCTGCGGCGAGTGCCGTAGCCCTGTGGGCTCTGCGTATCGAGCCGTAGAGCACGGGCGGGTCGCCCGCTAGTGTCGCCCCATGACGACGACGGAGTCGAAATCTGACGGTAAGGGCCTCGCGACGGGTCAGCTGGGGCTGATCGGTTCGACGGTCATGGGACTCGCCTCAACGGCGCCGGTGTATTCGCTGGTCGCCACGCTGGGCTTCGTGGTGGCGGTGGTGGGCTTTCAGACGCCGATCGCCTTCATCCTGGCGTTCATCCCGATGTTCTTCATCGCCTTCGCGTACCGCGAGCTCAACCGGGCCGTTCCCGACTGCGGGACCACGTTCACCTGGGCGACGAAGGCGTTCGGCCCGTGGGTCGGCTGGCTCGGCGGCTGGGGCGTCGCGGTCGCCGGCATCATCGTGCTGGCCAACCTCGCGCAGATCGCCGGTATCTACTTCTGGCTGCTCATCGGGCAGCAAGACCTGTCTGAGAACACGCTCGTCACGACGATCACGGGTGTGGTCTTCATCGGCGCGATGGTCTACGTCAGCTACCGGGGTGTCGAGATCGGCGAGAAGCTGCAGAACGTGCTGCTCGGCGTGCAGTACCTGGCGCTGGTGCTGTTCGTGATCTTCGCGTTCGCCAGTGTGTTCGGCGCGGTGCCGCCGGCCGAGTCGATCGCTCCCGGAGTCGACTGGTTCAACCCGTTCGGCTTCGAGTCGTTCGACGGGTTCACGCAGGCGATCCTGCTCGCGCTCTTCATCTACTGGGGCTGGGACACCTGCCTCGCCCTCAACGAAGAGACGAAGGATCCCAAACGCATTCCGGGACGTGCGGCGCTGATCTCCACCGTCATCCTGATGATCACGTACGTGCTGGTCGCCGTGGCCGCCATCTCGTACGCGGGCCTGGACGCCCTGGCCGATCAGGATGACGTGTTCCTGGTTGTGAAGGACGCCCTGTTCGGACCGTGGGCGTGGTTGCTGGTGCTCGCGGTGCTGATCTCGGCCGTGTCGTCGACGCAGACGACGATTCTGCCCACGGCGCGCGGCACGCTGTCGATGGCCGTCTACCGGGCGCTGCCTGCCCGTTTCGGCAAGGTGCACCCGCGGTTCAAGACGCCGGGCTTCTCGACCCTGGTGATGGGCCTGGTCGCGACCGTGTACTACGTCGGCATGACGCTGATCAGTGCGAACTTCTTGTCTGACTCGATCTACTCGCTCGGGCTGGCGATCGCGTTCTACTACGGCATCACCGGGTATGCGTGCGTCTGGTACTTCCGCAAAGAGTGGTTCAGCGGGGCGCAGTCGTTCGTGTTCAAGTTCCTGTTCCCGCTGCTGGGCGCTGTGCTGCTGACAGCGGCGTTCATCAAGAGCGCGATCGACATGTTCGACGTCGACTACGGCGACACGGTGCTGTTCGGCGTCGGCGGGGTGTTCGTCATCGGTGTCGGGTCGCTGCTGCTCGGTGTCGTGCTGATGTTCGTCTGGGCCGCGTTCCCGGGTTCGCGGATGTTCTTCCGCGGCGAGTCGCTGAATCGCGACACCGAGGTGCTGGTGCCCGAAGACGAGCACGAACCGATCCGTTCCATCGACGGAGGCCGCGCCTAGCCCGAGGCTCTGGAGCCGCCGGGTAGCATCGTCCGGTGCCCTCGCGTCGACAGATCTACCGTCGGCGTCGCATCGTCGTGTTGGGCGGCTTGCTGCTGACCCTCGGCGTTGCGTTCTACCTGCCCCTGACGCTGCTGGCGCCCCTCACTGCCGCCCAGCCGACTGTCCCCGAGCATGTCGAGCAGCCGGGAGCGGCCGCTGCCCTCGCCTTCCCCGGCTACGGCGCGTCCGCAATCGGCGCGCTCGACTTTCCCGGTGTACTGGCCAGTGACGGTGCCGCCGGGGCGCTGCCGATGGCGAGCATCACGAAGATCGTCACGGCGCTGACCGTGCTCGAGGCGCAGCCGCTGGCGGTCGACGCGCCGGGGCCATCCATCACGATGACCGCCGCCGACGTCGCGTTGTTCGACGCCTACAAGAAGGTCAACGGCAAGGTCACACCCGTGCATGTCGGCGAGGTCTACACGCAGCGCGAGCTGCTCGACATGACCCTGATCGAATCGGCGAACAACTACTCGTCCACGCTCGCGAAGTGGGCCTTCGGCTCAGAGGAGGCGTTCGTCGCCGCTGCTCGCACCTGGGTGGCTGCGCACAACCTGCCCAGCCTCGTAATCGTCGACTCGACCGGGCTCGACCCCGGCAACGTGGCGACGGCGAGCGATCTCATCGAACTCGGCCGACTCGCCCTGCGCGACCCGCTCGTGCGCACCATCGTCGGCACGCCCGAGGTCACCATCCACGATGTCGGGCTCGTCGAGAACTCGAACGAGCTGCTCGGCCTCAGCGGCGTCACCGGCATCAAAACCGGAACACTCGACTCGTTCGGCGCGAACCTGCTCTTCTCGGCCGACTACGTGATCGGGGCCTCGACCGTTACCGTGATCGGCGTGGTACTCGGCGGTACCGATCATCCGACGCTCGACGCGGCCATCACTTCGCTGCTGACAACCGTGCAGCAGGGCTTTCACGAGGTCGACGTGAGCGATGTCGGCGAAGATTACGGCAGCTACGAGACCGCGTGGGGCCAGACCGCCGAGGCGGAGGCCGGGGCCGAGGCGGTTCTGCTGACCTGGAGCGACAGCCCGATCACGGTGGATGTCAGCGTCGACCCGATACGACTGGGCGAGGCGGGAGACAGCGTCGGCAGCGCGACCTTCACCGCCGGTGTGAACACGATCACCGTTCCGCTGGTGCTGTCACAGCCACTGACCGATCCGGGACCGGGCTGGCGACTCACCCATCCGGGCGAACTGTTCTAGTAGGTCGGCCGCTTCGGCTGCACGCCGTCGCCCGACGACTGCTGCCGGATGCGCCGCAGGATCCACGGCCCGAAGTATTCGCGCGCCCAACCGATATCGTCGCTGCGCGCCTGGCGCCACGATTGCGGCGGCAGGGGCTGGGCTTCGAACGGTTCGAGGTCGTTCTCGACGTTGAGTGAGCGCAGCACCATGCGGGCGATGGCCTGGTGGCCGACCGGGGAGAAGTGCAGGCGATCGGGCGCCCACATCCGCGGGTCGGCGAGTTCGCGCAGCGACCACATGTCGGCGACGATCGTGTCGTACTTCTGTGCGATCGTGCGCAGGTTCTCGTTATAGATCGCCACCTTGCCGCGGACGCGACCGAGCACCGGGGTCATGCCGATGTCGGGTCCGTTGAACATCACGACCGTTGCCCCATCACGCGTGAGCCGCTCGATACCCCCGTCGAACCGGGCGGCGATCTCATCCGGATCGGTTCCCGGCCTGATCACGTCGTTTCCGCCCATCGACACACTGATCAGATCGGGGTTGAGCGCCAGGGCGGGCTCGACCTGCTCAGGTTTTGAATGATATGGACGGGAAACGGAAGCTCCCGGCCGAGCGACATATAGGTCGAACCGGCACCAAACCTCGTGCCCAGCTTTTCGATAAAAACGCGGGCCGATATGGCGTCTCCGGCGAGCCTGATGCCCTCGACGGCTTTGATGGGAATCGTGTGGCCCGTCA
>JBDTQN010000071.1:0-9610 GCA_039932215.1 Pseudolysinimonas sp.
CCGAGCGCGGCGGCCGCGTAGCCGATGCGACGACGCCACGTCCCCGGTGCCGCCCGGCGCGCTCTTCGGCGCTGAGCGACGGGGTCTTGTCAGGCATCAACTCCCCGCCTTCGCCACGAGCGCGCCGAGCATCTTCTCGTCGGCGGCCGTCATCTCGTTGTGCACCGCGAAGGCGGTCGCCCACACCGCTCCGTCGTCGAGGGTGGCCGCCGTGTCGAACTCGAACGTCGAATAGCGCACCTTGAACTTTGATTTGGGCTTGAAGAAGCAGACGATCTTGCCGTCTCGAGCCCAGGCGGGAAAACCGTAGTAGGTCTTCGGATCGAGATGCGGTGCCGCCGCGACCACCATCGTGCGGATGCGTTCAGCCAGCTCGCGCTCGTCGGCGGGGAGTTTCGCGATCGCCTGCTCGTTGGCGGCCGCATCCTCGGCCCTGCCGGTGGCCGCCTTGAGCTCCTTGGCGCGCTCGCGCATCGCCTTCTTCTCTTCGGCGCTGAAAACGTCTGAGTTCTTGGTGTCGGTCATGTGTTCATCGTAGGAAGCGGGGGACGGAGGGGCTTCTCCGAATCTGATCGATGGAGTGTGGCGGAGTCATGGGCGCCGTGGCAGCCTGAATGGATGCGACCTCTGCGGTACTCGATCAACGTCTCGCTCGACGGCTGCGTCGACCACATGGCCGGCGTTCCGGACGAGGAATCTCACAACCACGCGGCGCAGACCATCGCCCGTGCCGACGCGATCATCCTCGGCCGCACCACCTACGAGTTGATGGAGTTCTGGCGTACCGCGAAGGACCTGCCGGCGTGGATGCGGCCCTTCGAGGAGTCGATCAACGCGGCCAAGAAGTACCTGGTATCGAGCACGCGCGAACCGGACGGCTGGAACACGGAAGCGCTGACCGGTGACCCCGTCGAGGCGGTCAGGAAGCTGAAGGAGCAGCCGGGTGACGGTTTGTACGTCGGGGGAGTTACGCTGCCCCGCGCACTGGCCGATGCCGGGCTGATCGACGAGTACGAGTTCGTCGTGTTCCCGACGCTCGTAGGCCACGGGCCCCGGTTGTTCGAGGGTCTCGCTGCGCCGCTCGAACTGCAACTCGCCGGAATCACTGAGTTCACGTCGGGGGTGCGGGCCGAGCGCTACGTCCCGGCTGGGCGCGCTTAAGCGCCCTGGCTGGTCGCAGATCCGCGTCCGCACGGGACGCAATCCAACGACTGATCTAATGGGGGAGTGACAGCCTCCGGCAGCCGTGTGAGCCGGCGTCAGGTGTTGGTCGCAACGGTCACGCCCCTGGCATCGATCCTCGGTTCTGGGCTGCTCATCATCGTGCCCGTGTTGGAGCGAACTCTCGGTGTCTTTTCCGTGCTCGGGATCATCGGGATCTGCGGGGTTGCCTGGCTGCTCGGCACCGCGATCCGGCACAATGTCGTGGTCGTCGAGCGACGCCAGGCGGCCGGCGACCTGGACCGTACGACCAATCGTCTGGGTCGCGTGGCCGATGCGGTCATTGTCATCGCCTACGTGATCTCGGTCGCCCTATACCTGCGAATCATGGCCCAGTACCTCGTGGGGTTCTTCAACACCGCCGGCTCGGCGCTGTGGGAGCCGATCATCGCATGCCTCACCGTGGTGGCGATCGTCACCCTCGGGGTTCTGCGCGGGTTCGCCGGGCTCGACCGGCTCGATCGGATTTCGTTGGCCGCGGTGCTGGTACTCACCATCGTGCTCGGGGGCGTCCTCCTCTTCCACGACGGAGCGGCGCTACTTGCTGGTTCTCTGACCCTTCCGCCGGCTCTGCCGCTCGCGCCCCTCACCACACTTCTGGTACTCGGCGGGATCGTGATCGCGGTGCAGGGCTTCGAGACAGTGCGTTACCTGGGCGATCAGTTCGACGCTCCGACTCGAGTGTGGGCGTCCCGGCTCGCGCAGCTGATTTCGACCTCGATCTACATCGGGTTCGTTGCCGTGGCCACCCCGGTGATGGGTCTCGGAACGAACGCTGGCCCCGACAACACGCTCCTCGATATCACCGGCCGCATCGCCCCCTGGCTCGCGTTGCCTCTTGTGCTCTCGGCCGTCCTCAGCCAGCTCAGTGCCGCCATCGCCGACACGGAGGCGGCCGATGGAAATCTCCGGCGGCTGAGTCGATGGTTCCGCGGGAGCCGGGCCTATCTCTACAGCGGCGCGGCGGCGATCGTAATCGCGGCTTTCGTGCCCACCTTGACCATCGTCGTCATCGCGTCTCGGGCATTCGCCGCGTACTACGCCATCCAGGCGGTCATCGCGATGCGCACCTCGCAAGGGCGGGCACGCAAAATCGGGTTCGGTGCGCTGGCTCTGCTCATGCTCGGCGTGACCGTTTTCGCCATGCCTGCGGGCTGAGATTAGCCGACTCTTGCCATCGCCGATTCTGTGCCGACCTGTCTAAGGATCTCCGGCCGGCCTGACCAGGATTGCGCGGGTGTACAGGAGGTCGAATCCACGACGCTGGGCGTTCTGTTGAGATTTCGAACCCGGCTGCGTCACGATTACCGCGATGTCGCACCCGGCCTCGGCGGCGACGGCGAGCCGTGCGTCGAGCAGGGCCGACTGGATGCCGCGTCGTCGATGCTCGGGGGCGGTGCCTGCGCCGGCAAACTGTGCAATTCCATCGGTGATTCGCAGCTCGGCGCCGCCCGCGAGCACGCCCCCGCGGAGGGCTGCGAACCGCATTAGTCCGGCACTGAACGAGTCACGCTGCGCTCGATCGATGACATCGGGCGGAAAGTCGTCGTGCCAAGGGACGCCCTCGGTGTCGGGATGAACCGACGCATCGACGATGACACGCAGCCAGGCTTCGAACTCGTCGTCACCGCTGCGGCGGACCTCGATGTCACTCGCCGGCTGCGCTGCCCCCGATCCTGTGACGGGTCGACCAAGGACGTTCTCAAACGACTCCAGGCGGTAGCCGCGCAGGCTCAACATGAGTCCGATCTCGGGGTCGGCCAACTGGGACAACTCGACTTGGGCCGGCGCACCACGCTCGGCGAATGCGTGCTCGATCTCATCGAGAGTTGCGCTGTCGGGAACGCCATCGAAGCCGAGGCCCGCGATCTTGTTGAACGGCGAATCGTCGTCGGCAAAGCTCGCCACACCTCCCGCAATCGGCGTCAGGAATCCATCTCCGTATCCGACCCGTCGGTGCGTGGCCCGGCTGAGGGCCGAGATGAGACCAACCTCTGCGCGTTCGATCCGCCGCGCGAGCGCCTCATCGCAAAACAGCGATGTCATGACTGATCTTCCGTGTCGAGATCGAGGTCGAGCCACACGCGATCACGAAGCGGGATCCCGTCGATGTCGATGACCGTGGGGTAACCGGTGGCCGGTACGAACGCGTCACGTTCGACATGCGTGAACCGGAACGCATTGCGTTGATAGAAGCGGAGGTTGTCGAGATCGGCAGCGGCCGTCGCGACGACCAGCCGCCGCACGCGCCTGGCGAGGGAATCGCGTCGGGCTGCTGCAATGAGCTCGGTGCCGACCCCTAGACGCTGCCGGGAGTTGCTCACGGCCATGTTCTTGATCTCGATCGTCGACGGATCATCAGTCGTCACGAGCAAAACGTGGCCGACGATTTCGTCGTCAATTCGCGCCACCAGAGCCCGCCCGATTTCGAGATAGCTGGCGAGCTGGTCGGGGGAGTCCTCGGCGAGCGCGAACAGCGATCGGAGCTGTGCTCGAGGCCCATCAAAGACACCTGTGGTCACGGCGTGCATCACAGCACACCTGCCGCGTGATGCTTGCCGTAGTAGCGGGATTGACGCGCGCGGTGCGCGCAACTGTCGGTGCAGAAGCGACGCTTGTGGTGCTTCTTCACGAAGAGCATCGGGCACCCGGGTCGCTCGCACCAGCGAAGGAGGTGCATCGACGGTGACGCGATGAACTCGATGCACTCCAGCGCGATCGAGGCGATCGTGGCATCGGCCCCGGAACCCTGTGCAGTGGTGCTGACGACCGGGCTGCCGTCGCGGGGCCATTCCAGGGTCACTCTCCACGGCGCTCGAGCGGCCGCGTCGTTCAGTCTCGCGATGACGGATGCGGATGGCCGTCGTCCCTCGGCGGTGTCGATGAGCAGATCACGGGTGGCGTTACGGAGGGAACGGATGAACTCGGGGACCGGCCCGTTGTCTACACGATCGAACCAGGAGGCGAGCCACGCGTCGTCGAGGAAGTCCAGGTCGACGCCAGATTGGACGTACAGCGTGTTCGCGAATTCGACAGCGAATGGGTCGGCGTCGACGGGCAACACGTCGAGCGTGGCTGAGCTAACCACTGAGTTCGCTCCCTTTCGGTGGGAACCCCAGAGTAACAGCCCTGACGGTTAAAGAACGCTGTAACCGTCAGTATTCGGAACCTGCCATCGTTCTAGTCGAGAACCCCAGGAACGTATTTCTCCGTCAGTTCCATGACGGCGCGGATGTTGGCGGGATCGTCGGCCCACTTGCCTGACCCCACGGACCGGCGTTTCTCGTCGAAATGTTGACCAGACACCGAGGCGAGTTCGGGCGCCGTCGCGGCCCAGACGTATACCTCCGCCATCTGGTCGGGGGAGATGGAGAAGCGGCTCTTCATGCCGTAGAGCCGCTTTTGCCAGCTCGAGAGGTTCGGGTAGCGCTCGATGTCCACCTTGACGTTCGTGACTCGGACGCAGTTGGCGGTCCGGGTCGTACCCCTGAACTTCTCGGCCAGCCACTTCGTATAGATCACCTGTGCCAACTTCGACTGGTAGTAGGCCTTGTCGACCTTGAACCCTCCTCGGGTGAACTCCGGGTCAGCGATATCAACCTTCAGCCGAGGGTGGAGTATCAGCCCCTGCGAGGAAATGGTGATCACGCGACCCTGCTCGCTGGCATCGAGCTCTGGTCCGAGTTGGTGCGTCAGATCCACCGGGCCAACATGATTCGTCGCCCAGACGCTCTCCACGCCGTCCGGGGTGAGAATCGGCTCCTTGCGGCTCACGTCGAAGTCGGCAGCGTTGTGGATGAGGACGTCGAGACGTCCCTGGCCGAGCTGCCTAAAGGTGGCGGTACCGGCGCGAATTGATTCGCGGGATGACATGTCCATGACGACGAGCTCGACCGCCGCGGATTCGGCTCGCTTCCGAATTTCCGAAACAGCCGCGAGTCCGCGTCCCTCGTCGCGGCAGGCGATGACCACGCGCGCACCCTTGCTAGCCATTTGAATCGCTGCTGCTTTTCCGATTCCGGAGTTGCCGCCAGTAATCAGGCAGACGGGATGTTCCATTGCACTCTCCTTGATCTGGCCGTGACGCCTCATGTCGGTGAATCGTCTTGGCGCGTGAACAAGCCGTTGGTGAGGAGTTCAAGCGTGGGAACCGCACTTCGGTTCAGGTATCCCGCGAAGTAGGTGGTGTCATCCATGCCGGCAGGCCGAGTGCTGTGGTCCAGGAGAAGAGCACCGAGCAGCTGCATCGCGAGTTGCCGAGCTCGCGCTTCCTCGTTCGAACTGGGGACGACCGAGCCGGCAGCAACGCCAGCGGCGCAGTACTCCCGCGCGTAGTCCACGAAATACGAGACGAAGGGCGCAGCGACTTCTCCGCCTTCTTGGAGCCCCCGCAGGAGGTACGCAAGGACATGGGCGAACGAGCCCACCAGGTCAGGGGAGGGGAGAGCGCCAGCGGACTGGTCTCCGTCCGCCTTGGCTTTGCGGATCGTGTCGAGCACGTAGCGGTCGCATTCCTGCCGGAGCGCGTCCTTCGACCCGAAGTGGTGCAGCACGAGGCCCGCGCTCACGCCGGCATCTTCGGCAATGGCGCGGACGCCCGCCCGAAACCCGTCAGTGCCGAACCGCAGTATCGCGGCGTCGCGAATCCGCGCACGCGTGGTCAGATCGCTAGAACGCACGTTCAATAATCTAAACCATGGTTCAACAAAGAGCAAATGCGCTTGCCATCAGCCAGTGCACCAAATTGCCTAGGGGAGTGGATCGCGCCGCGGATCCCTGGCCGGCCGTGGTGACGTCGTGGTCTACGCGAGTCGAAGTTCGTATTCGGTGCCGGGGCCGAACTCCGTGTCGGCGATCCCGAGGGGTACGAATCCGGCGGCAAGATAGAACTGCTCGGCATGGGGGTTACCGATCACGTGAATGGCAGCCACTCCATCAGCCCGCGCCCGCTCGGCACCGTGCGCGACCAGCGCACGCGCGATGCCACGGCGCCAGGCAGTCGGTTCGGTGAAGAGCGCGTCTAATTCGAGGTTGCCGTCGTCGCGCGGAATAAGTGCCGCGAATCCGAGCACGACGCCATCAATCTCGGCGACGCTCACCTGCCCTGCTGTGAACTGCTCAGCGGGTGTGTCAACCGCCTCTGGGTGCTCCAGAAGGACATTCCGGTCGCCGGGATTGGCCAACGATGCGCGACGCTGCAGCTCAATGATGTCGAGTCGCTCGTCGGGACGTGCAATTCGGATCCGGATCACTCGCAGAACCTTAGCCGCGTTCACGGCCAGCGACTGGGGGCGCCTACGCGTCAGTTTGGATCAAACTGACATAATGGAGCTTATCGGGGATCGTTCGGGTCGCGTGGGAACGCGGGATCGTCCGACAACGTCCATCCGGAGGGCTCGATTCGCTCTGTCGGCGTCTCCTGAGGCGGTACGGGCGGGTTCTGCGGCTGCACCTGAGTCGGCGGATACTGCGGCGACTGCACCTGCGTCGGCTGCACTGGCTCCGCGGCGGCGTTTTGCAGTGGGAACGGATCCCACTCAGCGGGCATCTCGTTCACGATCTCGACCGTCGGCGCGGTGACGGCGGCCGGCGCGGCCGACTTGCCGATGCGCACGGTGAGGACCACGACCGCGATCGCGAGAGCCAGCGGCACGAGGCAGGTGACGATCAGCAGCCACAGCGGGTACGCGACGGGGTCGGCGAGCCCGCCGTCCGGAGTGTGGAACGTTACGTCGTCGGGCTGAGTCACCTCCAGGCCGGCGGCAAGGGCGTCGACGGGCATGAAGCTGGCGCTCACCGTGTAGTCGACGCCTTTGTCGAGCTTCTCGGTGATGGCGTAGCGCAGCACATCGTCGTTGCCGGCGTCCTGGGCGACCTCCGCCTCGAGCACCGTGTCGCCCTTCGCAGCGACCGTGAACGCCCACGTGCCGGCCGGCACCGCTTCGGTCGCCTCGACGAACTGACCGCTCAGCCGGGCCTCGATGACGGGTTCCCCGTCGGCAACACTCCCCTGGTCGATGCTTATTTCGGCGTCGACCGCATACGAGGTGATGGTGAGCACCAGAGGCGTCGTGGTCTGACTGCCCTCGACGAAGCTTCCGGGCACCGGAACCAGGGTGGCCGTCATTTGGTACTCCCCCGGCGGGAGGGTCGTGGCGGCCGACTGCGACACATAGACGCTGCCGTCGGGCTGGATCGGCAGATGCGTCGCGAACGTCCCCTCGATCCCCGACAGGAACACGTCGACCGTCGCCTGGTCGGCCGGGATGGCCACGGACGGCTGGAACGCGAAACGGGTGCTGAGCTGCACATTCCAGTTGCCCCCGAACGCCGTCTGGACGGGCGAGGCGGTGACGAAGGCGATCTGAGACCCTTCAGCGGATGCCGGAACCGCTCCGATCGTGAGCTGCAGTCCCAGCAGTCCAAGTACGGCACCGGCGGCCGCAGCGACCCGCACGCGCACGTTCCGGGCGGTCACGCGGTCACCGCAGGCGAGCCGGTCCGGCGCAGCCGGACGATCTGCACAATCAGCAGCGCGAGAAGCCCGGCACTCAGCACCCCGGCCGCGATCGGGATCCACAGCGGCAGGGTCATCCCACCGGGCTCGGACGCGGGAGGCGCGGGTGGCGCCGGCGGAGCCGTCGAGCCCGATCCGGGTGCCGCGGCGGCGGTGTAGGTCACCGGAGACGCGTCGGTGATCGTGAAGTTCTCGGCCGAGTCCCCCGCCGGGACGAAGGTGGCCTGCGCCGTGTAGGCACCGGGCGCAACGTCAGACCAGTAGCTCGAGACGGCGAGCACGTCGTCGGTGTCGGTGCGTTCGACGGAGAACTCGTGCGCGACGGCGGCATCCGAATCGAGGACCCTGACGGTCCAGGTGCCTGCCGGAGTGAGCGGGCCGGTCGGGTCGACCGTCGAGAAGAACGACTCGGTGACCGCGCCGGTGAACCGAGCCGACAGGATCGCGTTCGCTGGGTTAGACGGGTCTGCCGCGACCTGCAGGACGATGCCGAGCGCAGCCGGCGTGATCGTCAGCTGGGCAGGTGGGTTGGTGACCGCTCCCTCGTTCGCGCCGCCGAATGGCGACAGGGTCAGCGTGGCGGTGTAGCTGCCGGCCGGCAGCGCCCCCTGCGTGCCTGACCCGGCCATGTACGCGACCGAGTTGAACGGGTCGGGCATGTAGGAGCCGGTGAGCGGTGTGTATCCCGACGGAGCCCCCGTGAGCGTGCCGGTCGTGACGAACGGCGCGAGCGCGTTATTCGCGTTCTCGGCGTACGCCTCGAGAGTCCATGGCGTGCCGTACTCCACCGACAGGCTGGGTGTCGTGAACACGAGGGTGTACGGCGGCGGCTCGGCGGATGCGGCCTGCGCGGCGTTCGCGACGCCCGCCGTGGCCCCAGTGATCGACGCCACCAACACGGCCAGGGCCGTGAAGGAGAGCCATCGCCGTCGACGCATCTCGTGTCCCCTCGTCGGTTTCCGAGACTCTATCGAGTCATCCACGGGCGAGGAATCGGCGCACCGCTTCTGATGTCACATCGTGATCGATGACGTCTGGTTCTCCCGACGTCGTGATCGTGCCGACCACTTCTCCGCCCACACGGATCGGCATCGACCCGCCATGTGCCTTGTGCGTGTCGTGGTCGACGTCGTCACGGTCCTCGAATGGCGTGCCCGCCTCTTCGTGCCGGCGGCGCACCAGCAGCGACGGCTCGCCGAAGCGATGCACCACGCGTGCCTTGCCGTCCAGCCAGGTGTCGTTGCCCGGCCCGGTGGTGCCGAGCTTGGCGACGAACACCACGTCGTCACGCAGCACCACTTTCACGGCGAGGTCGAGCCCGCGTTCGCGGATCACCTCGACGGCGATCAGGCCCAGGTCGACAGCATCGTCGTTGCCGAAGCTTGCGGCGTCGATCGTGGGTTGGGCCTCGAGATCGGCGGCGGTGAACACGGGAAGGTCGCTCATGGTGTCTCCTTGGTGAGGGTGCTCAGCATCGCGGGCAGCTCGGCAGGCTCGACCTCGTAGCCCTGAGAATGCTCGGCACCGAGTTCTTCGGCCGAGAACCAGCGCCACTCGACGACGTCGGCGACCTCTTCCTCGGTCCAGCCGGCGCGGTCCGGCTCAAACTGTTCCACGCGCACCGCGTACCAGGACCAATGGCCCTCGTCGTACGGATGCCAGCGCTGGTCGGGCGCGAAGTCGTCCTCGAAGAACGGAGCGGGCACAGTGTCGAGAACGAGTCCGGTCTCTTCCCGGAGTTCCCGGACCGCCGCCTGGTCGTGTGTCTCGCCGGGATCCACTCCCCCGCCGGGGGTGATCCACCGAGGCGCTACTGAACGGTCTTTGCCGTACTGCAAGAACATCAGCACGCGGTCGTCGGGGTCGATCAGC
>JBDTQN010000072.1:0-9556 GCA_039932215.1 Pseudolysinimonas sp.
CGCACACGACCGGGCTGCACATCCCGGTCGACGCGGGCGTCGCCGCCGCCTTCCTGCGATGAGTCCGCGCCCAACTCAGGAGATCTCGGGACAGAAGAGATCACGCCCTACCAAAACCCCTGATCACCCCGTCCGGCTCGAACAGCGGACACTCCGACTCCTGAGTTGCGCGACGGCGGGCGCGCGATGAGGGGGAGCGTCGCGGCCGTCGACCTGGGGGCGACGAGCGGGCGGGTCATGCTCGCGAACGTCGGCGCGAACGAACTCACGCTGCGGCAGGTGGCGCGGTTCCCGAACGGGCCGGTGGATGCTGCGGGCAGCCTGCGCTGGGACATCACGGCGCTCTATGGCGGCGTGCTCGACGGACTGAGCGCGGCCGTGCGCGAAGAGACCGCACTCGCAAGCATCGGCGTCGACTCGTGGGCCGTCGACTACGCGCTGCTGCGCGCCGGGGTGCGGCAGGGGGAGCCGTTCCACTACCGGGACGCGCGGAACGTGCCCGCGGCTGAGCGCGTGCTCGCGCAGGTCCCCGCAGCCGAGCTGTACCGCCGGAACGGGCTTCAGTTCCTCCCGTTCAACACGCTGTTCCAGCTCGCCGCCGAGCCGCAGCTGGATGATGAGGTGCGCATGCTCCTCATCCCCGATCTCTTCGCGTTCTGGCTGACGCACCGCGAGGTCGCCGAGCGCACGAACGCGTCGACGACCGGACTGCTGCGGATCGCCGACCGCGAATGGGATGACGAACTGATCGCCCGCCTCGGATACCCGCGTGGGATGTTTCCCGAGCTGGTCGATGCCGGCGCGGTGATCGGCGAGGTCGAGCCGCGGGTCGCCTTCGAGATCGGGGCCGACCGGCCGATCCAGGTGACCGCCGTCGGATCGCACGACACGGCCTCCGCTGTCGTCGCCGTGCCCGCCCGGTCCGCCGATTTCGCGTACATCTCGCTCGGCACCTGGGGCCTCGTCGGGGTCGAACTCGACGCGCCCGTGCTGACCGAGGCGTCACGGCTGGCGAACTTCACCAACGAGGGCGGCGTCGACGGCCGTGTTCGCTACCTCAAGAACGTCATGGGCCTGTGGCTGCTGACCGAATGCGTGCGCGAGTGGGGCGACGACCTCACCGAACTCCTCGCCCAGGCGGCGGCGGTGACCGATCCCATGCAGCTGCTCGACGCCGACGACCCCCGGTTCGCCCCGCCCGGCGACATGCCGGCCAAGATCATCGCCTGGTTCCACGACCGGGGACTGCGCGCGCCCGAGTCCCGTGCGGCGACCGTGCGGGTCATTCTGGGCAGCCTCGCCGAGGCCTACGCGCGAGCCGTGCGCCAGGCGAGCGAGTTGAGCGGTCATGCGGTGTCGGTCGTGCACATCGTCGGCGGCGGATCGCAGAACGCGCTCCTGTGCCAGCTGACCGCCGACGCGGTAGGGCTCCCCGTGATCGCCGGCCCGGTGGAGGCCACGGCGATCGGCAACGTGCTGGTTCAGGCCCGCGCGCTCGGCTTCGTCACGGGTGACCTCGAAACTTTGCGCGCCCTCGTCGCGCGCGCCTTCCCCACGATTCGCTACGAGCCCCGATAGGACTCATTCATGGTCAAGATGGTCAGGCGCCAGTTTCCGCGTCCGCTCGAGATCCTCGATCTGCTGCGGTTCAAGAAACCCACGTTCAGCGCCAAGAAGCGCAGACTGCAGGGTGCTCTCACGATCGCCGACCTGCGGCTGATCGCGAAGCGGCGCACCCCGAAGGCCGCGTTCGACTACACCGATGGTGCTGCCGAGGGCGAGCTGTCGCTGACCCGCGCTCGGCAGGCGTTCGAAGACGTCGAGTTCCACCCCTCGGTGCTGCGCGACGTGTCGGCGGTCGACACCTCGTGCACGATCTTCGGCGGCCCCTCCGCCCTGCCGTTCGGCATCGCCCCGACCGGCTTCACCCGACTCATGAATACCGAGGGCGAGATGGCCGGCGCGTCCGCGGCGGGTGCCCACGGCATCCCGTTCACGCTCTCGACCTTGGGCACGTCGTCGATCGAGGCGGTGAAGGCCGCGAATCCGGATGGCCGCAACTGGTTCCAGCTCTATGTGATGCGCGACCGCGAGATCTCGTACGAGCTCACCCGCCGTGCCGCGGCCGCCGGTTTCGACACCCTGTTCTTCACCGTCGACACCCCGGTCGCGGGCGCGCGTCTGCGCGACAAGCGGAACGGGTTCTCGATCCCGCCGCAGCTCACGGCCGGAACGATCCTCAATGCGATCCCGCGCCCGTGGTGGTGGTGGGACTTCCTGACCACGCCGAAGCTGGAGTTCGCGTCGCTGAAGTCGACCGGCGGCACCGTCGGCGAGCTGCTCGACTCGGCAATGGACCCGACGATCTCATTCAAGGACCTGGACGTGATCCGCGGCATCTGGCCGGGCAAGCTCGTCATCAAGGGCGTGCAGTCCGTCGACGATGCGAAGGCACTGGCGAAGGCGGGTGTCGACGGCATCGTGCTCTCGAACCACGGCGGGCGTCAGCTCGACCGGGCGCCGATCCCGTTCCACCTGCTTCCGGATGTCGTCAAAGCTGTCGGCAAAGACGTGGAGGTCACGCTCGACACCGGCATCATGAACGGCGCCGACATCGTCGCCGCCTACGCGCTCGGAGCGAAGTTCACCCTCGTCGGGCGCGCGTACCTGTACGGGCTGATGGCCGGCGGGCGTGCCGGGGTCGACCGCGCCATCGACATTCTCGCGTCGGAGGTGGTGCGAACCATGAAGCTGCTCGGGGTGCACACCCTCGACGAACTGACGCCGAAGCACGTGACGCAGCTCGAGCGTCTGGTGCCACGTGCCCGATAGGCGCTGCGGGGACACGGCGGAGGTGCGCCGCCGTGCCCCCTGTCCGCGTCAGGGAGAGACGCGGAGTCTGGGTCAGCCGGCGGTCGGCCGGATGTTGTTGTTGATACGGAACGCGTTCGCCGGGTCGTAGCGATCCTTGACCGCACGCAGCCGCGCGTAGACCGCAGGCGCGTACGCGCTCTCGATGTCGGCAGGCTCGTCGGCGGTGAGGAAGTTCGGGTACGAGACCATGTCGCTGTACGACGACATCACCTCGGCAGCGTTCTTCGTCCACGCCTTCTGCTGGTCGTCATCGGCCGGGTCCGACCAGAGCGAGAGCACCTGGAACGACCACTCCTCGTTGCGGTGGCCGATCGCGGAGTGCTCGTCATCCACGGCCGCGTAGCTGGTGTGCGAGCCGAGGGGAGCGCAGATGATCTGGGTCAGCGGCTCGGTGACCGTCTCGGCGATGCCGACGATGTCGTCGATCGCCGCGTCGGTGAGCACGCTCATGAACCCGCCCTTGAAGTAGTCGCGCTTGCCGGCGGGTGCGCCCGGATCCATCAGCTGCTGGATCTCGGTGTACGGCGTCTGCCGCACCGTGTCGGCGACCGGCGTGCCCAACGCATCGAGCAGCGCCATGCCGGCCGCGGCATCCTCGTCAGCACCGGCCCACAGCACGATCGTCGCCACGATCAGCTGGCCGCGGTACTGCTCGGGGATGAACGGCGCCGGCGGCGCGGTGATGAACGCGAGTCCGCCGCACAGCTCTTTCGGCGCAGCAAGCATCACCTCGCGGAACGCGGTGAGCACCTCGCGTCCCCGCTCGATCGGGTAGAAGCGCGAGCCGCCCAAGACCATCGGCCCGACCGGCTTCAGCTGGAACCGCAGCTGGGTGATGACGCCGAAGTTGCCGCCACCACCGCGGAGCGCCCAGATCAGGTCGGGGTCGTCGTCGGTGTCGACGATGTCGCCGTCTGCCGTGACCAGGCGCGCGCCGATGAGCAGATCAGAGGTGAGGCCGAGCGTGCGCTCGAGCCACCCGCTGCCGCTGCCGATGGTGAGGCCGGTGACGCCGGTGCTCGACACCCGTCCGCCGGTGACAGCGAGACCGTGTTGCTGGGTGATGGCGTCGAACTCTTTCCAGGTGAGGCCGCTGCCGCACGTGATGACGCCGGTCGTCGTGTCGACGACGGCGTCGTGCAGGTCGCGGCAGTCGATGACGATTCCGCCCTCGCATACGCCGAAGCCCGGCGCCGAGTGCCCGCCGGCGCGGACGGCGAGGGGCAGGTCGAACTCGCGGGCGGCGCGGATGCCGACCGCGACATCCTGCTCATCGAGGGGGCGCAGGATCGCCAGCGGGCGCTTGTCGATCATGCCGTTGAAGCCGGAACGAAGCTGGTCGTAGTCGGCGTCGGCCGGGGTGACGACGCGTCCGCGATGCTGAGCTGCCAGCGTCGCGGGGTCGAAAAGGGTGTGGTTCTTCATGGGTCTCCAATGACCGGGAACAAGAGTTCGAGAATGTGTGGGAAAACGAACGGGAGATGTGGGGACGCGCCGCTACCGCTTGAGGGTGCACGACACCCGCTGCCACACGGTGCAGCCGGTGAGGGCGGCCTGGCGGCTCACGATGGTTCCCGGATGCCGAACGAACGCAGCCAGATCGCCGCGAGTCGGTCAGTCAACCGGTCGCGATCGGCGGGAGTAGGGGCACCACGCATCAGGTCGTAGAAGCTGCGCTCGCACAGGAGGATGAGCGAGGTCACCAGCTCGGCGGCTGCCACCTCATCTGACGCTTCCGGTACGGCTCCGTAGCGCTGCAGAAGGGCCACGGTCGGCGCCTGAACGGTGGCGATGTTCTGCATGGTGCGGGCGTAGAGATCGGGCATTGTCATGCCGAGCTCGACGCTCGAACTCATCACGGCTGCGTGATCCCACCAGAGCTGTGCCGCGAATTCGATCGTCGCCCGGACGGCGCTCGCCGGATCGTCGTAGTCCTGCCCAGCGACGTCGGTGATGCGCTGGTTGAAGAGCGATACCGTCTCGTCGACAACGCTGGCGAACAGGGCCTGCTTTGACGAGAAGTAGAAGTAGAACGACGCACGCGAGATTCCGGCGGCGTCAGCGATGTCGCTGACCGACACCGATGCCGCGGTTCCGGCCTCGAGCAGGCGCGACCCGACGTCGAGCAGTGCGCGCTCTTGCCGATCGCCCTTGGTGGGCTGGCTCGCGCGCTGGGAACGACGTGAGGCGACGCCGGTATCGGACATGCCGTCAATATACGAGTGCAGCGGACGCTTGTCCAGCCAAAATTGACGCTTGTTGGTTAAATAATTGACACGCGTTGATTTTGGCGGCTAACGTGTGGCGTTATCCCGCAGGGTCCGCCCCTGCCAACCTGGAGGCGCAAAGATGCGGCTGCTCGATGTGGAGCACCTGACCGTCGCGTACGGTGCGGTCATCGCGGTCGACGACGTTTCGCTGGCCGTCGACCGGGGCGAGATCGTCGGGCTCATCGGCCCGAATGGGGCGGGCAAGTCTTCGCTCATCGATGCACTCACCGGCGCGATCCCCGACCGACGCGGGACGGTGACGTTCGACGGCCGGTCGCTGAACTCGCTGAGGCCGCACCGCGTGGCGCGCGCCGGGTTGTCCCGCACCTTCCAGTCGGTCGAGCTGTTCGACGACCTCACGGTGCTCGAAAACGTGCAGGTGGCCGCCGACCGATCCCGATGGTGGGTGCGATTGCGCGACCTGGTGCTGCCGTCGCATGAGCGGGCGAACGACGACGTCGTCTGGGCGATCGACCTCTGCGAGCTCAGCGCGGTGACCACCCGCCTGCCCCGCGAGCTCTCACACGGTCAACGCAAGCTCGCCGGGGTGGCGCGCGCCCTGGCTTCGCGGCCCGCGATCGTGCTGCTCGACGAACCCGCCGCCGGCCTCGACACCGACGAGAGTGTCGCGTTCGGCCGTCATCTGCGCACCCTGCCCGAGCACGGCGTCAGCGTTCTGCTGGTCGACCACGACATGGAGCTCGTACTCGGCGTCTGCGATCGCATCTACGTGCTCGAGTTCGGGCGGATCATCGCGAGCGGCACACCCGCTGAAGTGCGAGTCGATCCGCGGGTCATCGCCGCCTATCTGGGAGGCGATGATGAGCGCGACTGACGCCCCGGAGCGTGTGCTCGAGGTCACCGACCTGTCCGCCGGGTACAACGGGCTTCCCGTCGTCCGCGACCTGACCGTGCATGTCGACGCGGGCGAGGTCGTCGCGTTGCTCGGGTCGAACGGCGCGGGCAAGACGACGACCCTGTCGGCGATCGCGGGGCTCATCGCCCCCCTTGACGGACAGATCACCTTCGTGAGGGCTCCGACGGCGGGCAAGTCTGCCCAGCGCCTCGCGCGGGAGGGCCTCTCGCTCGTCCCGGAGGACCGAGCACTCTTCCACGAACTCACCGCCCGCGAGAATCTGCGCGTCGCGGGCGCTCGTCGGGGCTTCGCCGACCGCGAGGCGCAGGTGCTCGACCTGCTCCCTTCTCTGAAACCATGCCTCGACCGCAAGGCCGGGATGCTGTCGGGCGGCGAGCAGCAGATGCTGGCGATCGGGCGCGCCCTGGTCGGCTCTCCGCGCTTGCTGATCGTCGACGAGATGAGTCTCGGACTCGCCCCGGTGATCGTCGACCGCCTGCTGCCGGTGCTGCGCGACATCGCCACCACCTTCGGCGCGGGTGTCCTCATCGTCGAGCAGCACGTCGCGCGCGCGATGGACGTCGCGTCGCGCGCCTACGTCCTCGCGCACGGACGACTCGTTCTGCAAGGGGACACCGCCGACTTGCGCTCTCGCTCCTCGCTGATCGCCGCCTCGTACTTCGGCGACCTCGACGCGGTCGCGCAACTGACCGGGGAGCCACCCGTCTCGCCGGACACAGCACCACCGACAGCACCACCGACAGCACCTAAGGAGTGACACACATGAATGCTCACCAGAAAACACTCGCGTTCACGGCCCTCGCCGTGGCCGTCGGGCTCACCCTCGTCGGCTGTTCCGACCCCGGCGGCACCGATGCCGACAGCCCCACCGAGTCGGCGTACGACTTCGGCACCCCCAACCCGGCGACCGGCGACCCGATCGTCTTCGGCGTGCTCAACCTCGAGACCGGTCCGGTCACCTTCCCCGAGACAGTCCAGGCCGAGCAGGCCGCAGTCGACTATGTCAACGAGTACCTCGGTGGCATTGGCGGGCGCCCGATCGAACTCGTGACCTGCGCCACCGACGGCCAGCCCGCAACCTCTGCCAAATGCGCCAACCAGCTTCTCGATAAGAACCCGGTCGCCATCATCGGCGCGACCGACACCGGTTCACCGGGTGCCATCGAAGTCTGGCGCCGCGCCGGCCTCGCCTACATCGGTGGCGTGCCGTTCACCCCGGTGGAACAGAACTACGAGAACGCCGTCATCTTCTCGAGCGCCTCGGTCGGCGACCCGACCGCCGGCTCCGTCTATGCCGCGCAAGAGCTCGGCGCGAAGTCGGCGGCCGTCATCTACACGTCCGACACCCAGGGCACAGCGTCCGCGCAGGGCTACATCATCCCGACGATGAAGGCCGCCGGCGTGGAGACAATCACCGAGGTCACCATCCCGCCGACCTCGTCCGACGTGGCCTCTGCGGTGGCGACCGCGGTTGCGGCGAATCCCGACGTGATCTACCTGGTGACGCCGGCCGCGTGCCCGAACGTGCTCAACTCGTTGCTGCAGCTGGGCAACCAGGCGGCCGTCTTCGGTATCGACCCGTGCACGTCGCCGGCGGCGATCGAAGGCTCGGGCGGCGGTGCAGAGGGCCTCTACTTCGCCTCCCCGACGATCAGCCCCTTCAGCCCGGACCCCGATGCTCAGCTCTACCTCGCTGCTCTGGGCAAGTACGCACCGGCTGACATCCCGCTCGACTCACTGACCGCTGTCGGGTTCCAAACGATCATCAACCTGCAGGCGACCCTCGCCGACTTCGATGCGGCCGACCTGACCACGGACAAGATCCTGGCGGCGTTCCGCGAGGGAACGGACGTGCCCAACTTCATGGGCCACCCGTACACCTGCGACGGCAAGCAACTGAATGGCGCGAGCGCCGTCTGCGACTCGAATCAGCGCATCAACCAGATCACGGACGGGCACCCGGTCGAGATCCTCGACGAGTGGATCTCGGCGGGCGACTACTACCAGCCCGCCCCGCACTGATCCGCTGACGCGACGACGGAGATGACGACGACATCGTGAACAGCTTCCTGCTCTTCCTGCTCCTCGGGCTCGGGGCCGGGTCAGTGTACGCACTGCTCGGCCTCGGGCTGGTGCTCAAGCATCGGAGCACCGGCGTGATCGACTTCGCGCATGGGGCGGTGGCGATGTTCAGCGCCTATGTCTTCGTCAACCTACGGTCCACGGGAGTGTTGCAGCTCCCGTGGATCGTGCTCCCGCACGAGGTCCGCGTCGCACCGGACGGCCTGGATGTCTTGCCCGCATTGGCGATCTCGCTGGTCTACGGGACCGTCCTTGGACTGCTGCTGTTCCTCGGCGTCTACCGCCCCCTGCTGCGGGCCGCCCCGCTGACCAAGGTGTGCGCGTCCGTTGGCCTGATGCTCGCTCTGCAGGCGGTCGCCGTCATCAACTTCGGCACCACGTCGCTGTCGGCACCACCGGTGCTGCCGAGCTCTCCGGTGCGTGTCGCCGGGATCGCGTTCCCGTCCGACCGGATCGTGCTGGCGGGTCTCGTGATCGTCGTGGCCATCGTGCTGTTCGCCGTGTATCGCTGGACACGCTTCGGTCTCGCCACTCGAGCCGCGGCCGAGAACGAGACCGGTGCTGCCCTGATCGGAATCTCGCCGGTCGCGATCGCGGGCCGCAATTGGGTGATCGCGAGCTTCCTCGCTGCCGGCTCCGGCATCCTGATCACCCCGATCTCGGCACTGAACCCCAGCTCGTACACGCTCTTCGTGGTGCCCGCTCTGGGTGCCGCCCTGATTGGGCGGTTCCAATCGTTCTGGATCACGGCGGCCGCCGGGCTGGCGCTGGGAATTCTGCAGTCCGAGGTGATCCAGTTGCAGACCATCTGGACCTGGCTGCCGCAGCAGGGCCTTTCTGACGGAGTGCCGTTCCTCATCATCCTCATCGCGATGACGATCAGCGCGCGGCGCTTGCTCGCTCGCGGCGGTCCCGGTGTGCCCCGCAACCCCTCGCTCGGGCGGCCGACCCGGCCAGCGCTGAACGCGATCATCCTCTTCGTGCTCGGCACCGGCATCCTGTTCGGGTTGCAAGGTTCACTGCGGGTCGCGTTCATGTCGTCGCTCGTCACCATCTGCATCTGCCTGTCGCTCGTCGTGCTCAGCGGCTACACCGGGCAGGTGTCGCTTGCGCAGATGTCACTGGTCGGGATGGGTGCCTTCGTGCTCAGTCACATCGGCAGCCAGTTCGGCCTGCCTTTCCCGCTCGCGCTGCTGCTCGCAGCGCTGGCTGCAGTGCCCGTCGGACTGCTGCTCGGCCTTCCGGCTTTGCGGATGCGGGGCGTGAGTCTGGCGGTCGTCACCCTCGCCGCGGCGGCGGCTTTCGATGCCCTTGTCTTCAGCAACGTCGGATTCACGGGCGGGCTGGGCGGACGTCCCGTCGCCTCGCCCACGATCTTCGGCATCTCGCTCGGCATCGCTGACGGCGACAACTACCCGCGAGTCGTGTTCGGCATCCTTTTGCTCGTCGTCGT
>JBDTQN010000073.1:0-9423 GCA_039932215.1 Pseudolysinimonas sp.
CGATCGGCGACCTCGTAGCCCCATTCGAGATCGATGATTACACTCGGTGGAGGCTGTTGGAAGGCCTCGACGACATCGGTCTCACCCTGCGCGACGAAGCGCGGATCACGGAGTTCGAGGGCACCCGCGAAAGCTGGCGGCCCCGCACTCTTCCCGTTCTCTAGCTAGGTGGTTTCGTGGATTCACTCACACAGGATGCGGCCAAAGCCGGCCTGCGCGTCGGAATGACGGCCGACCAGATCGTCATCCGCGGCGGCAAGCCGCTCACCGGTCGTGTTCACGTGCGCGGCGCGAAGAACCTCGCCACCAAGGCGATGGTCGCGGCGCTGCTCGGTGAGACGCCGAGCCTGCTGCAAGACGTTCCCAACATCTCAGATGTGGGCGTGGTCACCGGCATGCTCGGTGCGTACGGCGTCGCGGTCACCTCGCCAGAAGAGGGCCAGCTGCTGCTCGACCCGACGAACGTCGAACGCGCCCACTTCGCTGAGATCGACGCGCTGGCAGGCTCCAGCCGCATCCCGATTCTGTTCTGCGGACCCCTGCTGCACCGCCTGGGCGAGGCCCTCATCCCCGACCTGGGTGGCTGCCGCATCGGCGACCGGCCCATCGACTTCCACATGGATGCTTTGCGAGCCTTTGGCGCGGTCGTCGACAAGTCGTATGAGGGCATTCGCATCACGGCCCCCGACGGCCTGCACGGGGCCAACATCGAATTGCCGTACCCGTCGGTCGGCGCGACCGAGCAGGTGCTGCTCACGGCCGTGCGTGCCAAGGGCGTCACCGAGCTGAAGAACGCGGCGATCGAGCCCGAGATCATGGACCTCATCGCGATCCTGCAGAAGATGGGCGCCATCATCTGGATGGAGCCGAACCGCACCATCTTCATCGAGGGTGTCGACAAGCTCACCGGTTACACGCACCGCGCGATCTTCGATCGCAACGAGGCGGCGTCGTGGGCGTCGGCGGCGCTGGCGACCGACGGCGACATCTTCGTCGAGGGCGCCAAGCAGCAAGAGCTGATGACGTTCCTCAACGTGTTCCGCAAGGCGGGCGGCGGCTTCGACGTGCTCGAAGACGGAATCAGGTTCTACCGGGCCGGGCCGCTGAAGCCGGTGCAGGTAGAGACCGACGTGCACCCCGGATTCATGACCGACTGGCAGCAGCCGCTCGTGGTCGCGCTGACGCAGGCCGACGGCGTCTCGGTCGTGCACGAGACCGTGTACGAGAACCGCCTCGGGTTCACCGACGCGCTCAACGAGATGGGCGCCGACATCGTCGTCCACACCGACGGCCTCGAGTCGCTGACCCGGCGTGTGCCGCGGCGCAAGCTCGAACAGGCGGCCGTGATCACCGGGCCGACCAAGCTGCACGGCGCCGACGTGCGCGTGCCCGACCTTCGCGGCGGCTTCAGCTACCTGATCGCCGCGCTCACGGCAGAGGGCACGTCGACCGTCACCAACCTCGGGATCATCAGCCGCGGCTACGAGCACTTCACCGAGAAGCTCGCCGGCCTCGGGGCGGACTTCTCCATCGAGAGCTAGCTCGGTGAGCGAGCGCACACCGATCTGGCGCTTCCTCGCCGGAATCGTCGTGCCCGGTGTGTTGTTCCTGGCGAAGTTCACCTTCCGGCATCCGCAGAAGATCCCGGCCACGGGCGCGTTCATCATGGTGTTCAACCACTACAGCGACTTCGATCCGCTGGTGACGGCCTACACGCTGTGGAAGCACAAGCGCACGCCGCACTACCTCGCCAAGGCGAGCCTGTTCCGGGTGCCGATCGTGGGGCGCGCCTTCAGCGCGACCGACCAGGTGCCCGTCGAACGCGCCGTCGGGGGAGCGGCTCCGCTCGCCGCCGCGGGTGACCTGATCGACAAGCAGCTGGCGCTGGTCATCTACCCCGAGGGCACGCTGACGCGCGATCCGGACATGTGGCCGATGCGCGGCAAATTCGGCGCCGTGCGACTGGCACTGCAGCACGACATCCCGCTGATCGCCGCGGCGAGCTGGGGTGCGCAGCGGGTGCTGCCGAGGTGGTCGAAACGCATCAGCCTGTTCCCGCGCAAGCCGGTCGAGGTGATCATCGGCGACGAGGTCGACCTGTCGCCGTGGAAGGGCAAGTCGGAGGACGGCAAGGCGCTCGCAGCCGCGACCGCCGTCGTCATGGAGGCGATCACCGACCTCGTCGAGCAGCTGCGCGGCGAGACCGCCCCCGAGAAGCGATGGGACCCGGCCGAGCACGGTCAGAGCGAGTTCGGGCGGATCACCTAGTTCCGCACCGTCCCGTGGCTAGCCCTGCCCGAGAACCCCCACGCCCTGCCGGGTCTCGAAGATCAGCTGGGTCTCGGTCTGTCTGACCACCCGGTGGATCGTGATGTGCTGCAGCACCAGGTCGCGCAGCGCCGCGGGACTCTCGACGGCAACGTGCAGGTGGAAGTCGTCGGCACCCGCGACGTGGATCGCCTCCAGCACGCCGGGGATTCGGACCAGATCGTCGTACAGCGCGTTGACGTGCTCCGCGCCGTGGCTTCCGAGTCGCACTTTGATCACCGCCTGGATCGGGTAGCCGAGCGCGGGCAGGTCGAGTGCGAGATGCCCGCCGGCGATCACCTTGCGCTCGCGGAGCGACCGCACTCGGTAGGCGCAGGTCGATTCGGGCAGCCCGAGCCGGGATGCCAGGGCCTTGTTGCTGAGGTCGGTGTCGGCCGACAGCGCGCGCAGGATCGCCAGATCGGTGTCGTCGAGTTGCACGTCGGACAAGTCACTTACCCCGCAGGTCGACCATGTTGCACGAAACACAATCATCATCGCATTTCTTCGCGGCATCCCGCATTCTGAACTGCATGGATTACGTCGACGCTGATTCTCTGGCTGTGCACGCGGGTCGTGAAGACCTGGAAGAGCTCGGTGTCCACGCGCTGCCCATCGACCTGTCAACGACCAGCCCGCTCCCCGACATCGACCGCGGTGGCGATTCGTACGAGGCGCTCGCGATGGGCGGCCGACCGATCGAGGGCGGCTCCAACGTGTACGCCCGTCTGTGGAATCCGACAGTCGCACGATTCGAGTCGGCGCTCGCGCAACTCGAGGGTGCCGACGCCGCCGTCGCCTTCTCGTCGGGCATGGCCGCGATGACCGCAGCGATTCTGGCGATGACCGCCGGACGCAAGCACATCGTCGCGGTGCGTCCCCTCTACGGCGGCACCGACCACCTGCTCGACGCCGGCCTGCTCGGCACCGAGACCACGTTCTGCGACGAGGACGACGTCGCCGCATCGATGCGCCCCGACACCGGCCTGGTCGTCATCGAATCGCCCGGCAACCCGAGCCTCGAACTCGTCGACATCGCCTCGGTTGTGCGCCAGGCGGGCGATGTGCCCGTGCTCGTCGACAACACGTTCGCCACTCCGATTCTGCAGAACCCGCTCGCGCTAGGTGCCGCCATGTCGTTGCACAGCGCCACCAAGTACCTCGGTGGCCACGGCGACGTGATCGGCGGAGTGATCGCCTGCAGCGAGGAACAGGCCGAAGCCCTGCGCCGCGTGCGTGCGATCACCGGTGGGCTGCTGCATCCGCTCGGCGCGTACCTGCTGCACCGCGGGCTCGCCACGCTGCCGATCAGGATGCGCGCGCAGCAGGCGACGGCGGCCCGCGTCGCCGCCTGGCTGGCCACCCGCGACGAGGTCGCGCACGTCGCCTACCCCGGAATGGACGGCGACCCGCGCGGCCTGCTCACCACTCAGATGCGCGGCACCGGCGCGATGATCTCGATCACCCTGCGCGACGGATTCGAGGCGGCGAAGGCGTTCACCTCGGGGGTGCGCATGTTCACCCACGCTGTGTCCCTCGGGGGTGTCGAGTCGCTGCTGCAACATCCCGCCGCCCTGACGCACCGGCCGGTCGCGGTCGAAGCCAAGCCCGCCCAGGCTCTCGTGCGCTTGTCGATCGGGCTGGAGGGTTACGACGACATGATCGCCGATCTCACGCGGGGTCTAGCGGCGACGCGGGTGCTCGAGCAGGTGGCGCGCTAGCTCGGTCGCACCGGCGACCGCCGCCGGCATGACCAGCACCGCGCCGCCCGGCACCAAGAAGCACAGCTGCACGGCGATGCCGAACCCGAGCACGCGCGAGCGGTGGGTGCGCAGCTGCTCGCGGCGCTGTTCGTGGGTGAGCGCACGCGCATCCATCGGCCTGGCCATCAGCTCACGGGCGAGGATGCGGCCCGACAGCGTGAACCCGAGCACCGGACCGAGCACCCCGCCGACGATCGGGATCAGCCCGACGACCGAGGCCAGGAGGGCGCTGAACACAGCGGGGATGACCAGGCGGAACGAGTCCGCGACGCCGCGCCAGAAACCTGGCTCCGATCCGGGCACGAAGTCGCCGAGCTGCTGCTCGACGGCGCGCCAGATCCGCTCATAGAACCAGTCGCCGATCAGCAACGTGAGTGCGGTGAACCCGAACGCCGCGAGGATCAGGAACCCGACCAGCAGGGCGAGCGTCAGGGCGACCCGGAACACCTGCCGCAGCGCGGGATCCCAGCCATCCGCGAACGGGGTCAGCCACCCGACGAAGCCCTCACCTCCGCTCACGATCACGAGCGCGAGGGCGACCAGCCCGCCCGCGACGATCGCCGCGGGCAGCAGCCCCAGCAGCATCAGGTCGGGCCGCCGCTTCCACCACCCGAACCCGCGGAACAGCGTCACGAACCCGGTGAAGAACTCGGCCACCACCCCTGCCGCCTTGGTGTTCGATTCGACGATCGGATTGCGGCTCGGTTCACGGCTCGGGTCGCGCGGCATAGGGCCAGCGTAAGCGTGCTGACAGAATGGCCGGGTGCCTGGCGAAGAGATCAAGACCATGCAGTTGCCGATCGTCGGAGTGCCGCACGTCGCGGTGATCGGCGCCGGCAGCTGGGGCACCACATTCGCCAAGATCCTCGCCGACGGCGGATCACGCGTCGCCGTCTGGGCCCGGCGCCCCGAGCTCGCCCGCGAGATCATGCAGTCGCGGCGCAACTCCGACTACCTGCCAGGCATCAACCTGCCGCGCGGCATCTCGGCCAGCAGCCGGCTGCCCGAGGTGCTCGAGGGCGCCGAGCAGGTCTACCTCAGCGTGCCCAGTCAGTCGCTGCGCGAGAACCTGCGCATCATCAAAGAGCTGATTCCGCCCGGCGCGATCGTCGTCTCGCTCATGAAGGGTGTCGAGATGAGCACCCGGTCGCGCATGAGCGAGGTGATCGCGCAAGAGCTCGAGCTCGGCCCCGAGCGCATCGCCGTGGTCTCGGGACCCAACCTGGCTCTCGAGATCGCGAAAGAGCAGCCCACCGCGGCCGTCGTGTCATCGACGGTGCTGGCCACCGCATCCGAGGTCGCCAAGATCGCGACCAACCCGTACTTCCGCAGCTTCGTCAACACCGATGTGATCGGCACCGAGTTCGGCGGCGTGCTGAAGAACCTGATCGCGGTGGCGATCGGCATCGTCGACGGCGTCGGCTACGGCGAGAACACGAAGGCGTCGATCATCACGCGCGGGCTGGTCGAGATGACCGACTTCGCCGTCGCGTACGGCGCTCGGCCCGAGACTCTCAGCGGTCTGGCGGGCCTCGGCGACCTGATCGCGACCTGCGAGTCGCCCCTGTCGCGCAACAACACGGCGGGGCGGCTGCTCGGGCAGGGCTACGCCTTCCAGGAGGTCATCGCGCAGATGAACCAGACGGCAGAGGGCCTGGCGTCGGTGGCGCCCATCCTCGAGCTGGCCGGCGAGAAAGGCGTCGAGATGCCGATCGTCAGCCAGGTCGCCGAGGTGCTGGCCGGTACGCTGAATCCGCGCGATATCGCGCCGCATCTCACGACCGACACCCCCGAGCCCCAAGGCGAGTGACCCTTTCATGATCCGCGTCGCCCTGCTCTTCGGAGGCCGCTCCAGCGAGCACTCGATCAGCTGCGCGACCGCGGGCGGCGTGCTCGGTGCCATCGACCGCACCCGGTTCGAGGTGGTGCCGATCGGCATCACGCACGAGGGCGCGTTCACCCTGCAAGATCCGGATGCCGTGCTCGCCTTCACCCTGGGCGAGACGCTTCCCGAGATCGTCGACAACGGGTCGCGGGTGCATTTTCCCGAGTCGGCAGCGACGCGCGAATTCACCGTCACGCACGCCGACGGCACCGTCGCCAGCCTGGGCGACATCGATGTCGCGTTCCCGATCCTGCACGGACCGTTCGGCGAAGACGGCACCATCCAGGGCCTCATCGAACTGCTCGCGCTGCCCTACGTCGGCAACGGGGTGCTCGCCTCCGCCCTCGGCATGGACAAGCACTTCACCAAGACCGTGCTACAGGGTGCGGGCGTGGCCGTCGCCCCCTGGCTGACCGTGTCGCGCGCCGACCTGGCCCGCGATCCCGAACTGTGGCAGCGCCGCATCCACGGTCTCGGCCTCCCCGCCTTCGTCAAGCCGGCCCGCGCCGGCTCGAGTGTCGGCGTCAGCAAGGTGCACGACTGGAACGAGCTCGACGCCGCCCTCAACATCGCGTTCGCCGAAGACCACACCGTGCTGATCGAGCCGGGCATCGCCGGCCGTGAGGTCGAGTGTGCCGTGCTGCAGGGACGCGACGGGGAGGCGACCCGGGTCAGCGTCGCCGGCGAGATCGTGTTCACCGGGCGCGAGTTCTACGACTTCGACGCGAAGTACCGCGACGCGCCGGGCATCGAACTGGTCTGCCCGGCCGACCTGGCGTCCGGCGAGCTCAGCGAGATGCAGCGCATCGCGGCCCGCGCGTTCGATGCGATCGGCGGACGCGGGCTCGCGCGCGTCGACTTCTTCTTCACCGGCACCGACTTCATCGTCAACGAGATCAACACGATGCCCGGCTTCACGCCGATCTCGATGTTCCCGGCGTGCTGGCTGGCGTCGGGGCTCAGCTACCCCGATCTGATCACCGAGCTCATCGAGCTGGGACTCGAGACTCAGCGCTGAACGAGGCGGCCGACATCAGCTGCCGGTGACCGTCACCTCGGTGTCGGTGCAGGTCAGCCCGTTCTCGGGCGTGAACGACACCGCATTCTCGAGGTCCTCGAGCACGACGCCCGGTCCCGACGCGATGTCGCGGTCGACGATGAGGGTGATCGCGGGGTCGCGCCCGAACGTGGTGAACTTCCACACCTTCGCGTCGCTGTCGTCGCGCAGCCAGAAGACGCCCTTGTCGATGCACGGCAGTTCGGATGCCGCCGGCACGGTCACGCCACAGAACAACAGCACCGAGTCGGGGTCGCCCCACGCGCCAGTCGCCTGCGCATCCGTCTGCCTGATGTCGAGCCCGCCCACCGTGTCGGGCAGCCGCACGATGACGGCCGCGCAGTCGGGGTTGTTCGAGTCATCCGCGGGCTGCAGCGCGACGATCGGCGCGCACCCGGCAAGCAGCAGCACCCCGGCGGTGATCGCCGCCATCCGTCCGAGCCTCATCGTTCTCAGGCTACCGTTGACCGCGTGACCACCCTCGGCGAACTCGGCGAGGCGGCGGTACTGAGCCGCATTTTTCCGAGGCTTCCGGATGCCGCGCTCGCGCTCGTGGGGCCGGGTGACGACGCCGCGGTGATGGCCGCGCCCGACGGCCGGTACGTGGTCACGACCGACACGATGGTGCACGGACCGGACTTCAGGCTCGCCTGGTCGACACCGCACGACCTCGGCTGGAAGGCTGCGGCGACGAACCTGTCTGACATCGCGGCGATGGGCGCCGTGCCGACTGCTCTGGTGGTGGCTCTGGCGGCGCCGCCCGAGACGCCCGTCTCGTTGCTCGAGGGTCTCGCCGATGGTCTCCGCGACGCGTGCGCCGAGCTCGCGCCTGGCTGCGGCGTCGTCGGCGGCGACCTGAGTGTCTCGGCGACGATGGTCATCGCGGTGACCGCGTTCGGCGACCTGCAGGGCCGGGATGCCGTGCTGCGTTCCGGCGCACGGCCCGGTGACGTGGTCGCGGTTTCCGGAAACCTGGGCCTCGCCGCCGAGGGACTCGCGCTGCTGTTCGAGCAGGGCATCGACGAAGACGGCGTCCCCGACGCCGAGCGAGCCCACACTCTGCGTGCCGAGTACCCCGCGGCGATCGCCGCGCAGCTCAGACCGCACCCGCCGCTCGCCGACGGCGTCGCCGCCGCGCTCGCCGGGGCGACCGCGATGCTCGACCTCAGTGACGGCCTCGCGATCGATGCGCGCCGCATCGCCGACGCGAGCGGCGTCGCCCTCGACCTGGAAGCATCCGCGATCGGCTCGCCCGCCGCGCTCGCCGGGGGAGAGGACCACGCGCTGCTCGCCACCTTCCCACCCACGGTCGCGTTGCCGGGCGGCTTCCGTCGCGTGGGCGCGGTGCGCGAGGGCGCCGGGCTGCTCGTCGACGGCCGGGTGTACGGCGAACGAGGCGGCTGGGATCCGTACGACGACTGGAACGGCGCCGCCGGCTAGGCCGGCGAGAGCCAGTACAGCGCGGTGTCGCCGTAGTCTTTGCGACGATCGAGTTCGAGCCCGTCGGGCCAGTCGGGCGCCCGGTCGCGCGACGAACGCTCGACCACCACCACGGCATCCGGAGCAAGTCGCTGCACGAGGGCCTCGAGGTTGTGCACCAGCTCGAGCCCGCCGAGCTCGTACGGCGGGTCGAGGAACACGACGTTCCAGGTGTCGGACGAGCCACCGAGGAACGACTGCACCGGCTGGCTCGACACGACGATCTCGGGGGTCGCTCCGCGCGGCGCGGCGGCTTTGACCGTGGCGGTGTTCTTCTGCGCGACCTTGCTCGCGCCGTACACGCGGTCGACGAGCGTCACGTGGGCGGCCCCCCGCGACGCCGCCTCGAGACCGAGCGCACCCGACCCGGCGTACAGGTCGAGCACCCGTGCGCCGCGCAGGGCATCGCGCGCATCGAGTGCGGAGAAGATCGCCTCGCGCACCCGGTCGCTGGTCGGCCGCGTCCCGAACTTGGGCACCTCGATGCGCAGCGACCCCGCGAACCCCCCGATGATGCGGGTCACGTGGCCTGCACCGGGACCTCCACCGGTGCAGGCTTCCGCGCGAGCAGCACGACCGCTCCGACCACGAGAATCCCGCCGAGGACCTGCACCCAGGTGATCCCGAACCCGAACGGCAGGCCGATCAGCGCCGTGAAGACCACCTGCAGATTGATGTAGATGGATGCCGTGGCCGGCGCGACCTTGCGCGTCGCCGCATTCCACAGCACGTACGCCGCGATCGACGGGAAGATCACGATGTACCCGATCGCCCCCCAGCCCGGTGCGTCGGTCGGCCACTGCAACCCGTTGATCGCCAGGAACGGTGTCAGCAGCACCACCGCGACCGCGACCTGGATCGCCGTCGACGTGATCGGTGGCACATCGTGGATCCGCCGCCCCACCAGCGTGTAGATCGACCAGGCGACGATC
>JBDTQN010000074.1:0-9384 GCA_039932215.1 Pseudolysinimonas sp.
GGGGCGATAGCCCTCGTCGCGCAGCTTCTTCAGCACCAGTTCGGCGTGCTCGGGGCCCCGCGTCTCGATGTGCAGTTCGAGTTCGACCTCGCTGATCTGAAGCCCGCCCCCGTGGCGGGTGTGCAGCACCTCGACGACGTTGGCGTTCGCCTCAGCCACGAGCTCTGCCGTGCGCGCCAGCTGACCCGGACGATCGGGCAGCGGGATGCGCAGGCGCAGGTAGCGCTCGGAGGCGGTGAGACCGCGGCTGATGACGCGTTCCATCACCATCGGGTCGATGTTGCCGCCGGAGAGCAGCACGACGGTCGGGCCATCGACAGAGATGGCTCCGGTCAGGGCGGCCGCCACACCGACCGCGCCGGCCGGCTCGACCACGAGTTTCGCGCGCTCGAGCAGCAGCACCAGCGCCCGCGCTGTGTCGTCGTCGGCGACGGTCACGACCTCGTCGACCGTGTCGCGGATGATCGCGAAGTTGAGCTCGCCCGGCCGACCGACGAGGATGCCGTCGGCGATCGTCGGGGTGGTGGTGATCGCGATCGGCTCGCCCGCCGCGAGGGACGGCGGGTAGGCGGCGGCGTTCTCCGCCTGCACGCCGATGATGCGCACCCGGCGGCCGATCTCGGGCGCGAGCTGGGCGAAAGCGCTCGCGATGCCGGCGATGAGACCGCCGCCGCCGATCGGCACGATCACGTTCTCGACGTCTGGGGTCTGCTCGATGATCTCGAGGGCGATCGTTCCCTGGCCGGCGATGATCGCGGGATGGTCGAACGGCGGGATGATGATCGCGCCGGTGCGCTCGGCGAAGTCGGCGGCCGCGCGCAGGGTCTCGTCGACGACGTGGCCGTGCAGCACGACCTCGGCACCGTAGTTGCGGGTCGCCTGCAGCTTCGGCAGTGCGACGCCGAGGGGCATGAAGATGGTCGCCGAGATGCCCAGTTCGCGCGCCGCAAGGGCGACGCCCTGGGCGTGGTTGCCGGCCGACGCGGCGACGACGCCGCGGGCGCGCTGCTCGGGGGTCAGCTGCGACAGCAGGTTGTACGCGCCGCGGATCTTGTACGAGCCGGTGCGCTGCAGGCTCTCCGCCTTGAGGAACACGTCGTGGCCGAGCAGCTCGCGCAGGTAGCGCGACTTCTCCATCGGGGTGACGTCGACGACGGCGGACAGCCGTTCGCGTGCCTCGCGGAACTCCGCGAGGGTGGGTCCGGCGAGCCCGGCCGGCGCGGCCAGTGAACGGTCAGTCGACACGGGCGACGGTTCCCTTCGTGCGCGGCAGCACGTCGGCGACGCTCGGGTGTGGGTTGATGCGCCACTCACCGCGCGCGATGTAACCGACCATGACGTTCAGCACCGCGACCAGCGGCACCGCGAAGAGGGCACCGGGGATACCGCCGATGAATCCGCCGGTCGCCACCGCCAGCACCACGGCGACCGGATGCACCTTCACCGCGTTGCCCATGATGAGCGGCTGCAGCACGTGCCCCTCGAGCTGCTGCACGAGGATGACGATGCCGAGCATGATCAGAGCCGGGAACGGCCCGAGGAAGACCAGCGCGACGAAGACCGCGAAGATGCCCGTCGCCACCGCGCCGACGACCGGCACGAACGACGCCAGGAACACGGCGATGGCGATCGGCACGACCAACGGGAATCCGCCATAGAACAACCCGAGGATGAAGGCGCCGAGCCCGATGCCGACCGCGTCGATGAAGGCCACCAGCAGCTGCACCTGCACGAAGGCCTTCAGGGTGATCCAGCCGGCCTCGGCGGCACCGACCACGGCGGCACGCGCTCGCAGCGGGAAGAGGCGCACGATCCAGCGGAACATGCCCGCGCCGTCGATCAGGATGAACAGCGTCGTGAACAACGCGATCAGTGCCCCCGCGACGACGTGCAGCACCGACGACCCGACCGAGACCGCGCCCGTCAGCAGCGTGCTCGAACTGGCGTTCAGCGCATCAAGCCCCTGCTGCACGTAGACGTCGATGTCTTTGGGACTCAGGTTGAACGGTTCGCCGCTGAGCCAGCCCACGAACTCGTCGTACTTGGTGACCGTCTGGTCTTGCAGCTCGGGGAACCCCCGCCGCACGAAGATGACCACCACGGTGATCAGCCCGGCGATCACGACCAGCAGACCGAGTTCGCAGACCGCGACGGCGAGACCCTTCGGCCAGCCCTTGCGCACCAGCCAGTTCTTTACCGGCACGAGCAGGGCGGCGAGCAGGAGGGCGACGAATACCGGGACGGCGACATCGCGCAGCAAGGCGACCACGAGCCCGACGAGGGCCACCAGGGCCACGACGACGAGGATGCGCCACGACCAGGCGGCGGCGATCCGCATGCCCGGGGCGACCTTGTCTTCGACCTCGGCGGAGGTCATCGGCGTGATCTTCTTCGCGCGCAGAGCCATGCTCTGAGTCTAGAGATCAGCGGCACTCGCCGAGACCGGGCGCCCGCGGAACGTCACGCGCACGGCGTCACCGGGCTGCGGCTGCACCGCGACCTCGTGCTGCACGCTGATCAGGGTTCCGTCGTCGAGGCGGACGGCCGTGCGGCGCAGCGACCCGAGAAAACTCGATGCCACCACGGTGGCCGCGAGCCCCTTCGACCGTGCGCTTCCGAGCAGCACGTCCTCCGGACGCACGTACGCGAGCACCGGTCCGTCGGGCAGCGGATCCCCGAGAAGCGCGAAGGTCGCTCCGTATGCCGTGACGTTCCCCGCCGCGAGCACGCCCGGGATCCGGTTGCTCAGCCCGACGAAGTCCGCGACGAAGGCACTCGACGGGGTCGTGTACAACTCTTCGGGGGTGCCGATCTGCTCGATGCGCCCGGCGCGCATGACCGCGACCCGGTCGGCGACGGCGAGCGCCTCCTCCTGATCGTGCGTCACGAACAGCGTGGTGATGCCCAGCTCGGTCTGGATGCGACGGATCTGCTCGCGCAGCCCGACCCGCACCTTGGCGTCGAGCGCCGACAACGGCTCGTCCAGCAGCAGCACCCGCGGACGGGTCACCAGGGCCCGCGCCAGCGCCACGCGCTGCTGCTGCCCTCCCGAGAGCTGGTGCGCGAAGCGCGCCCCCCGGTCGCCGAGGCCGACGAGTTCGAGGGCCTCCCCCGCCCTTTCGCGACGTTCCCCGGCGGCGACCCTGCGCATCCGGAGCCCGAATTCGACGTTCTCGAGCACGGTCATGTGCGGGAACAACGAGTAGCTCTGAAACACCATGCCGAGGTCGCGGCGGTTGGTGGGCAGGGCGGCGACATCGTCACCGTCGATCAGGATGCTGCCCTCGTCGATGCGCTCGAGGCCCGAGAGTGCGCGCAGGGCGGTTGTCTTGCCACAGCCGGAGGGTCCGAGCAGGGCGACGAACTCACCAGGACGGATGCGCAGGTCGATGCCGTCGAGGGCACGCGTGCCGCTGTAGTCCTTGACGACGCCGACGAGGTCGACGGTGGCACCGGGAACAGGGGCGAGCACCGACGAGGCGATGGGCGGGGCGAGGGTCATGACGTCTGCTTTCTGCCGACGGAACCCAGCCGGCCGATGAGAAGGAGGAGCACGAACGCGAAGGCGAGCGAGAGCAGCGCCAGGATGACGGCGACCCACGGATCGGACTGGCCGATCTGCAGCAGAGCCGTCTGCAGGTTGCGGCGGTTCAGCAGGCTGGCGATGGTGAACTCGCCGAGCACGACCGCCACCGAGATGAATGCCGCGGCGAGAACGCCGCGCCGCAGGTTGGGCAGCAACACCCGGCCGAGCACGGTGAGCCAGTTCGCGCCCAGCGTGCGGGCGGCCTCGCTGAGGGTGACCACCGGCACCGCGTCGAGGTTCGCCTGGATCGCCCGGTAGGCGTACGGCAGCACCGTGATGCCGTAGGCGAAAGCGAGCGTCCAGACGTTGCCGCCCAGCACCTTCACGACCACCGAATAGACCGGCGCGAGGCCGACGACCAGCACGATCGCCGGGACGGTGATCGGGATGATGCAGATGAACTCGAGCACCCGCTTGAGCCGCGGGAATTGCAGGTGCACCAGCACCATCGCCGGCAGCAGGATCAGCAGCACGATCGCGACGGTCACTGCCGCGAGCAGGAACGAGTTGCCGATCGACTGGAACAGCTGGCGGTACGTGCGGGCGTTGTCGGGGTTGAAGAGCGCCGTCCAGTGATCGACGGTGTAGCCACCGGTCGGCACCGAGAACGAGAAATTGATCATCGCGATGATCGGCACCGAGAACAGGATGCCGACCAGACCCAGGATGATCCAGCGCGTCACCGGAGACGGGGTCACGACATCCACCGGGTCGTCCGCCGCTGCAGGACCGAGTAGCCCCACATGACGACCACCATCACCACGATCATTCCGAGCGCGAGCGCACCGGCCATGTTCTCGCGGCCCAGCACCGTCTCACTCACCAGCGCCGAGCGGATCTGGAGCGGCACGATCTGCGACCCCTGACTGATCAGCGCTGCGGCGGTGGCGTACGACGAGAACGCGTTCGCGAACAACAGCAGCAGGCTGCCGAAGAACGAGGGCGCCAGCACCGGGAACGCGATGCGGGTCCAGTACGTGAAACGGGTGCCACCGAGGGTGGCGTTCGCCTCTGCCCACTGGGGCCGAAGCCCCTGCAGCGCGGGCATGAACGTGATGATCATCAGCGGCACCTGGAAGTAGAGGTAGACGGGCAGCAGACCCGGCACCGTGTAGAGGAACGGCCCGTTCTCGTTGATGTTGACGCCGAACGCCTCGATCAGCAGGCGGGTCAGCAGGCCCTGGTTGCCGATCGTCGCGATGAACGCGAAGGCGAGCATCACGCCGCCGAACTGCGCCAGCACGCTCGACGCCGAATCGATCACGGTGCGCAGGGCGCCGTCGGCACGCGTGCCGAGCATGGCGTAACAGACCAGCGCGCCGACGACCGCCCCGACGACCGCGGTGACCGCCGACACCCAGAACGAGCTGACGAACGTGCTCAGCACGGTCGGATCGAAGATGCCGGCGATGTTCGCGAGCGTGAACGCGCCGTCCTCGGTGACGAAGCCCGTCGCCACCGCGAGGACGGTCGGGATGGCGAGGAAGATCAGCACATAGGCCGAGAACGGGAGCAGCCCGAAGGCCGCCCCCGTTCCCGTGCGTGCCCTACTGGACAGCAGCAGCCCAGTTCTCGGCGAGCGTCGCCGCGGCGGCCTCCGCCTGGTCGGCAGTCGGCGTCACCAGGTCACCGGTCAACTCGCCCAGGGTGTCGAGCGCGCCCTGGTCGACCGTCCCGGCATCCTGCAGCGCCTTGATGGTCACCGGGTAGGCGCCACCGACGATGAACAGGTTCTGCGCGTCGGCGCTGTACAGGAACTCCTGCCACAGGCGGGCGGCGGCCGGGTGCGGCGCGTCCTTGCTGATCGCCTGGTTGTAGAAGCTGGTGTACACGGGGCCCTCGAGCGTCGTGACCTTCCAGCCGTCGACCGTGGTCGACGCCGACAGGTTGTTGTAGCTCCAGTCGAACACCACCGGCGTCTCGCCCGAGGCGATGGTCGCCGGGGTGGCGTTGACGGGCAAGAAGTTGCCCGCGTCGTTCAGCTCGGCGAAGAAGTCGATGCCGGGCGTGAAGTCGTCGAGCGTTCCGCCGCTCTGCACCGTCGCGAGGCCGACAGCCGCGAAGGCGGCACCGGCCTGGGTCGGGTCGCCGTTCAGGGCCACCGCGCCGCGGTAGTCGTCACCGAGCAGGTCGTCGAGGCTGGTGGGCTCGGGCACCGAGTTCGACTGGTAGCCGATCGACATCGAGCCCGTGTAGTCGTTGACGTAGAGACCCGTCGACTCCTTGTTGGCGTCGGGGATCTCGTCCCAGTTCGCGACCTGGTACGGCGCGAAGTAGTCGAGGCTGTCGAGGGTCACCGCGGTGCCGAGGTCGAACACATCGGGGGCGGTGTCCTGGCCGACGAGGTTGTCGGCGGCGGCGATCTCTTCTGCCGACGAGATGTCGGGGTCGGCGTCGTTGATCACGATGTCGTACTTCTCTTCGAAGGCGGCCTTGATCTCGCCATAGTTGGCCCAGTTGTCGGGCAGGGCGATGACGTTCAGCTCGCCCTCGGCCTGAGCGGCCTCGACGAGCGCGTCGATGCCGCCGAAGTCTTCTGCCGAGGTGGCGGTCGCGGCGTCGACGTCGCCGGCGGCGGGGGTGTCGGTGCCGGCGCAGCCGGTGAGGCCGAGCGCGAGAAGCGCGACGGCGCTGACGCCGATGATGGCGTGCTTGGTGAACACTGTGGGTCCTCTTTCGTTGGTGGGGGTCCTGCATTCGCGACGGTAGGGACGGACGGTGAACGGGAGGCATCCGCACGGTGTCCGTGGCGGTCATTACGCTCGAACGGTGGACTCCGTCTCGCCTGCTGCCGCGCGACGGATTGCGCTGGCCGCGCAGGGTTTCGGTCGGCCGTCACCAGCCAGTGCCGACAGGCACAGTGTGGGCACGCGTCAACTGAATCTCGCGTTGCAGAGGCTCGGGGTATTGCAACTCGACTCGGTCAACGTGTTCGAGCGCAGCCACTACCTGCCGATGTTCGCCCGACTGGGCGCCTACGACAAGGCGCTGCTCGACAAGCTGACGTTCGCGCGCCGCGGCCAGTACATCGAGTACTGGGCGCACGAAGCCGCCGTCATCCCTGTCGACGACTGGCCGCTGTTCCGGTTCCGCATGCAGTACTACCGCGACTGGTTCGCGTCGCACCCCGACCATGAGTGGAGCCGCGCCGATCCGCGAGTGCTCGCCCGACTCCGCGCCGAGCTGGCCGCCAATGGGCCCATGCCGGCCAGCGCATTCGAGCGCGAAGCGGAACGCGCCCGTGGTCCGTGGTGGGACTGGGATCACGTGAAGCGCGGTCTCGAGCGCATGTTCCGGCTCGGGGAGGTGGTCTCGGCCGGCCGCACGAACTTCGAGCGCACGTACGCCCTGCCCGAACAGGTGCTTCCCGCTGAACTGCTCGAGCGCGAGGTGCCGGTCGATGAGGCGAAGTACGAACTGATGAAGCGCTCGGCTATCGCCCACGGCATCGGCACCCTTCCCGACTTGGCCGACTACTTCCGCATCAAGCAGACCCAGGCCAAAGACGCGCTGCAGCGTCTCGTCGACGAGGGCGAGGTGCTGCCGGTCACGGTGCCGGGATGGAACAAGCCCGCGTACCTGCACAAAGACGCGCGCATCCCGAGGCGAATCGAGGCAGCCGCGCTGCTCTCGCCCTTCGACCCCGTCGTGTGGGAACGCGATCGCGCGCTGCGCATGTTCGGGTTCCACTACCGGATCGAGATCTACACCCCCGCACCGAAGCGCATCTTCGGGTACTACACGATGCCCCTGCTGATCGACGACGCGCTGGTCGGGCGCATCGATCTGAAGAACGACCGGCAGGCGAAAGTGCTGCGGGTTCAGTCGGCCTGGCGTGAAGAGGGCGCGATCGTGGATGCCGAACGCACCGTGGGTGTGCTGCGCGCCCTGGCGGCATGGCAGGGCTGCGAGACGATCGCGGTCGTCGACCGCGGAGACCTGGCGCGCGAACTGGCAAGTGCGGTCGGGGTGCGAGTGCTGTCAACCTAAACGGGGCCCGGCAGCGTCGACACAGTATGAAGACCATCTCGCGACTCTTTGTCATCGCGCTCGCCGCGACCAGCGCCGCCATGCTGCTGACCGCCGGGGCCGCCGAGCCACCTCGGCCCTCGCTCAACGTCCCGTGCACGAAGCTGGCCTCGGCGACGTCGCCCGCGCGGTTCTTCACGACGGCGATCGTCGCCCGCGACGCCGCCTTCGAGACGATCCGCGCGACGCGTCAACAGCCAGACGATTATGCGATCCGGCAGACCGGCGGCATGACCTGCGAGTGGAGCAACGGGGTCGGCGACGGGTACTTCGGTGACCCCGCAGCCTGGCGCGGAGTGCGACTCGAACTGCTGCCCGATGGCGCGGCGCCCTTCGCCCGCTTCGCTGCCGCGAGCGGCGTCACGGGAACCGAGTTGCTGTACTGCGTGACCGTTTTCGGCGTGATCTCGTGCTACTACGACGGGCTGGTCGACGGTGACTGGCTGTCCCTTCACGCGCAGGGGGTGAGGAGCGATTCGGAAGGACGCACCCTCATGGCGAAATTCCGGGACGCGGTGCGGCTGGGCCGCCCGACCGGTCTGCCCGCGTGGGCGCCACCGGTCGGCACGATGCCGCTCCCGTCCACCTGCGACGGGCTCGTCGCGATCGGGGCGGTCGAGGCGGCATTCGCCTCCCGCCTGCCGCTCGAGGCCTTCCCCGGAGAACGGATCGGCAGCACGCCGGCCCACGGTGCACGCGAGCGCATCGGATCGGCGACCTGCACCTGGCTCGGCCGGGGCACCTGGGCATCGGCGGGGACGCTCGCGACCCTGCCCGGCGGCGCCTGGGCGTGGGCCGAGTCGCGCAGCCGGTTCGTGCCGCCGAGCGCCTTGACCGCTGTCGCGATCCCCCGACTGCGATCCGGCGACGAGGCCTGGGTGCGCTGTGACCTGCCCCGCCAGAACTGCTACCTCGACCTGATCATCGGGGGCAACTGGATCAGCATGTACGCGAATCCCGAGGAGGGTGCCGGACTCGTGCGGGCGGATCGCCGCGATGCCCTGATCTTCATCGCGACGCAGATCGTGGCGGGGCTGTACCCGTGAGCCTGGGCAACGCGGCGGGACGTCGTCACAGTATGAGCGTGAATGCGCGCCGCATCGTGGTCGCCGTCAGCGTGGCCACCCTCCTCGCCGGTCTGACGGCCTGCGGCGCGCCGACCGGTAGTGACTCGCCCACTTCCGAGCCGATCGGTGACCCGACACCGGTCGCGACCGACGAGACGGGGATCGCGGCGGCATCCGGGGAACGCCCCGACGCTGCGATCGACGCCGACTGCACCGATCTCACGAACCCCGCGCAACTCGATCCGATCTTCGCGGTCGCCGTCGACCTGGCGCCGCCCACCCGAACCGCCGAATACATCGGCGCGCGCATCGCCGACGAATGGGTGGTACGCCAGGCCGGGGGCATCGCCTGCCAGTGGAGCGACCCCGACGGGATCACCACGTCCGAGGGCCGCTACCTGTCGGGACTCGACCTGCGGCTGCTGCCGGCGTCCGGACCGCAGTGGCAGCAGTTCTCGGACGCGGAGGGCGACGGAAGCGACCGCCGTTTCGTCTGCGAGGACTGGGGTCAGTGCGACTACGACCGGTTCTTCGGCGGCGCGGGCGGCAGCACCGGCTGGTGGTTGTCACTCAGCGCCTTCAACATCGACGCGCTCGCATCGCCGACCGCCGCGTCGCTGCAGACTCTGACCGCTCCGGTGTTCTCCGCCGTCGCTGCGACGGTGGAGGCCCTCCCCGCCCCCGATCCGGCGTGGAGCGCGC
>JBDTQN010000075.1:0-9286 GCA_039932215.1 Pseudolysinimonas sp.
CGAGCACTCGTCGGAGTACCTGTCGTGGTTCCTGCGGTCAGATGCCCAGATCGAGCGATTCCGGCTGCATCCGCTGGAGTACATCGGCATCAGCGAAGAGAACCTCGCCGAGTTCCACGCCGCGCAGGCTTCGCTCGAGTCCGGGGCAGAGCTCGAACTGATGGACGGCAGCGACGCCGCCGAATACGCACCGCAGATCATCCACTCGGTGCTGACGGGTACGCCGCGCGAGATCCACGTGAACACCGTGAACCGCGGACTCATCTCGAACCTGCCCGAGGGCGCGGTCGTCGAGGTGCCGGCGTCGGTGTCGGCTGTCGGCGTCGAGCCGATCGCCGTGGGCGCGATCCCGACCCAGGGCGCCGCTCTCAACCGCACCTATCTCTCCGTCGCGGAACTGACGATCGAGGCCGCGCTGACCGGCTCGCGAGAGCTCGTGAAGCAGGCCGTGCTGATCGACGGCAACGCGTCATCGTCGCTGACCCCCGACCGCATCTGGGAACTCTGCGACGCCATGTTCGACGCGCACGCCGCCGTGCTGCCGCGCTCGCTCGGCGGCGCGGTCGAACTGGGACTGCCGTGACGCTGGCGCGCACCGGCGATCTGATCCGGGATGCCGTGGCGGCCGGGCGGGCGGTCGCGGCATTCAACGCGATCACCCTCGAGCACGCCGAGGCGATCGTCACGGGAGCCGCGCGCGCCGACCGGGGCGTCATCCTGCAGGTGAGCGAGAACGCCGTGCGATTCCATGGCGGCGCGTTCCGACCCTTGCTGTCGGCCTGCGCGGCGCTCGCCGCCGATGCCGACGTGCCCATCGCGCTGCACCTGGACCACCTCGAGAGCGAGGCGCTGACCGACGATGTGATCTCGCAGGCCGCCGATCTCGGAATCGGTTCGCTCATGATCGACGCATCGCAGCATCCGTATGACGAAAATGTGGCCGTGACCGCACGGCTGACCCACCGCGCGCACATCGGCGACCTGTGGGTGGAGGCCGAACTCGGTGCCGTCGGCGGCAAGGATGGGGCGCACGCGCCCGGTGCGCGGACCGACCCCGGCGAGGCGGCGGCTTTCGTCGCGGCGACCGCGGTGGATGGTCTCGCCGTGGCGGTGGGCTCGTCTCACGCGATGTCGTCGCGTACCGCCGAGCTCGACATCGACCTGATCGCGCGGCTGGCGGCGGCCGTGCCGGTCCCGCTGGTGCTGCACGGCTCGTCCGGGGTGCCGGATGCCGCCCTGCTCGCGGCGGTCGGCGCGGGTATCCGCAAGGTGAACATCGGTACCGCCCTGAACGTGGCGGGCACGGGTGCCTGGCGCGCCGCCCAGGCGGCCGCGCCGGACTCCGTCGACCCGCGCCCCGCCGCCGCGGCCTCCCGTGACGCGATGGCCGACGTCGTGGCGCACTTCGCCGCCCTGCTGCGCTGACCCCCGCCACCCCCCCACTCACCATCCCGCGAGGGGTCAGTTCGTGCCCCTATCGGCCCGAATTTGCGGTCCGAAGTGTCCCTTCGCGGGGCATCGTGGACAACGCGTGCAAGCAGAAACCCCGCGCGCCATTGTCGTGGCATGGGACGACGACTGACGCCGATACCGCGGCCCCTTCTGCGCGGGCCCTTCACCACCGAGCGTGCCGTGGCCGCCGGACTCGACAAGAAGCGCCTGCGCGTGCACGACGTCGCCCACCCGTTCCGCGGGGTGCACGTCGCAGCCGGAACAGCCGAAACCACCCTGAGTCGCTGCGCCGCATACCTGCTGCGGATGCCGAGCGACGGGTTCTACTGCGGCCCGACGGCCGCGATCATCCAGGGCGTGCCCCTGCCGATCGGGCTGGAACAGGCGACGGAGCTGCACGTGGGCGTGCCACGGCCCCACCGTGCGGTGAGGCGTGCCGGCGTCATCGGCCACAAGCTGGACGTCGCGGAACACCAGGTGCGCATGTGGCGTGGTCTCCCGGTGACGGAGCCTGCCCGCACCTGGCGAGATCTGGCTCCTCACCTCTCCCTCGACGATCTGATTGCGGCGGGCGACCACCTCCTCAGCGGTGACTTGCCTCTTGCTACTCGCGATGAGCTCACCACCGCGGCCGTGGCCGCGTCGGGTGCGAGGGGCGCGCGCCGACTCGTTCAGGCGCTTCCTTTGCTCGACGGTCGCTCGGAGAGCCGGCGAGAGACGAGGTTGCGGCTGCTCCTGATCCGTGCGGGGATCGACGGCTTCGAGCCGAACCACTGGGTGACCCTTGCGCGACCCCGCCGCAGGTACCGGATCGACATCGCCTTTCCCCACGTCCGGGTGGGGCTCGAGTACCAGGGCGAGTACCACCACGATCTCGAGCAGTGGCGCGATGACATGACGAGGCTGTCGCGGCTGCGCGCCGACGGATGGACCATGGTCGAGATCTCGTCCCAGGACCTCCACGACCCCGCAGAGCTCGCCCACCGCATCCGGAGGATCGTCGAGGGGACAAGTCGGTCCGCTCACGACCCGCGATAGCGGACCGAAGTGACCCCTCGGCGGGGTGGCGCTTGGGGCGGGGTGCCGACTATGGGCCCAGGATGCGGGCGGCGTTGTCGCGGTAGACCGCAGCCAGCAGAGTCGGCGTGAGTCCGATGCCCGACACGGTCCAACGCCCCTGCGGGGGCACGGCCTCGTCGGGTGCATACGAGAACGCCTCGTCGAGGGTCTCGAGGAACCGCGCGTGCAGCCGAAAATACTGTTCCGACGCCGGGTAGATGTCGGTGCCGAACAGCACTCGGTCGGGGTGTTCGGCGACGAATGCCGCGAACCGCCTCGGCTGTCGTCCGAGTTCGGCCATGCGTCCCGCGATGTCGACGCTGTAGTTCGGCGCGGCGTGCAGCAGCCGCGACACCCGGTCGAGGTCTTCGGCGGCGCCTCCCGCGTGGGCGCCGATGAACCGGGTTCCGGGGCAGGCGAGCACGAGCGCGGCGTGCGCGTCGAGCAGCCGGTCGAACGTGGGGTGCACGGCGCGGTTGCCGAACCACCAGTCGCGCTGTTGCAGCAGTTCGTCGAGCCGTTCGTTGCGCTCGTCGAGCGGCTCGAAGAACGCGATCGGGTCGGCGGTGTGGATCAGCACGGGCAGTCCGAGGTCTCCGGCGTGCGTCAGCACTTCGATCACGCGCGGGTCGTCGGGCAGCACGAGTTCGCCCGAGGCGTCACGCACGGTCAGGCCGAGGTTCTTCCACACTTTGAGGCCGCGGGCGCCCCGCCGGGCGCTGTCGTCGAGCGAGGCGATCAAGGCGGCCGGGGTGTCGATCAGCGACCAGTCCAGCTGACAGAACGTGAGGAACCGGCCGGGGTGGGCGGCGTCGTACCGTTCCACGTTCGCGCTGACCTCGTCGCCCCACATCCCGTCGAGGTTGACGACGGTGGCGATGTTGCAGTCGTCCATGACCGCGACCAGCGCGGGCACGTCCCAGACCATCCATTCGCCGTCGGTGAGCCACCGGCCGAGGTGGTTGTGGATGTCGATCGCAGGCACCGCGGTGCCCGCGACGGGGGTGGATGCGGCGCGCAGTTGCGACACCGGCTGCCAGTCGACGAGACGCAGAGCCTGCAGTTCGTCGCCACCTTCATCCCCGTCGCGCATGGGCTTATCTTGCCCAGCCGACCGCCCGAAAGCGCGTGATGCGCAACAGGAATGAGCGTTTCGGGCAGTTTTATTGTCAAACGATCATTCGTGCTCCACGATGACAACACGCACCGCCGCTCGTCCCCCGAACGCGGAGCACCGCATCCCGCCCGCACCACCGAGACGGAGCAGCATGAGCCTCACGGCCGACGAGATCGCGACCCAGCCGGCGCTGTGGCGCACGGCGATCGCCGACACGTCTCGCGCGACAGAACTGCTCGCGGCGCCCGGTGAGAAGGTGCTGGTGCTCGGTTGCGGCACGTCGGCGTTCGTCGCCGAGTCGTTCGCGTACCTGCGCGAGCAGGCCGGCCACGGCGTCACCGACGCGGGCTACGCCTCCGAGCCTCGGGTGTGGCGCGACTGGACGCGCGTGATCGCGATCACCCGCTCGGGCACGACCAGCGAGGTACTCACCGCACTGCGCGCCGTGCCGGCCGGGGTGACGAAGGTCGTCGTGACCGGGGTCGCCGATTCCCCCGCGGCCGCACTCGCCGACGAGGTGCTGCTCTTCGACTACGCCGACGAGCGCTCGGTCGTGCAGACCCGCTTCCCGACCGTGTTTCTGATGGCGGCCCGCGCGGCGCTCGGCGACGACGTCGCCGCCCTGCCCGACCAGCTCGAGGCGGCGCTCGCGCGCCCCCTGCCGATCGATGCCGCCGCGATCGATCACGTCGTCTACCTCGGCACCGGCTGGACTCACGGCCTCGCGCAGGAGGCGGCGCTGAAGATCCGCGAGGCAGCGCAGGCGTGGTCGGAGTCGTACCCGATGCTCGACTACCGGCACGGCCCGCTGGCCGTCGCCCACCCCGGATCGCTCGTCTGGCTGTTCGGCGCCGGCGACGACACCCTCGCCGACGACATCCGCATCACCGGCGCCATCGTCCGCGAGAGCACCTCCGACCCGCTCATCGAGCTGGTGCAGGCGCAGCGTCTCGCGGTCGCCGCCGCCGAGCAGCGCGGCCTCGATCCCGACGCCCCGCGCCACCTGACCCGTTCGATCATCCTCAGCTGACCCACGCACCGCATACTCGAGACAGGAGCACACGTGAACAAGCACAGCACCTCCCTGAACAGGGCCCTCGCGGTCGGCGCCGCGGCGGTCGTAGCCGTCGGCGTCCTCACCGGCTGCGGCCAGCAGCAGGGCGCCACCACGCTCGACCCCGAAGCCGACGTCAAGCTCGTCTGGTGGACGGGACAGGATGCGGAGGCGAACGACATCCTGGTCGGCCTCGCGCAGGAGTTCGAAGAAGAGCATCCGAACGTCGACATCGAGGTGTCGCCGGGCGCATCGTCGACCGACCAGTTGCTGCAGAAGCTCTCTGCGGGTTTCGCAGGCAACACCTACCCCGACATCTCGTACGCGTACGGCTCGTGGGCGAGCCAGCTCGAGGGATCGGGTCGCACCCTCGACATCACCGACCAGGTGAGCGACCCCGCGGTGAAGTGGGACGAGTTCCCCGAGGCGGCGCGACTCACGGTGCAGCCGACCGGGGATAAGACGATCGGCTTCCCCGCGATCGTCGACAACATCTCGCTGATCTACAACACCGACCTGTTCGACGCAGCCGGCCTCGACTACCCCGACGAGACCTGGAGCTGGGATGACTTCCGCGAGGCCGCGAAGGCGCTGACCGACCCCGCGAAGAACCAGTACGGCTACGCCTACTCGGTCTCCGGTTCCGAAGACACGACCTGGCAGTTCTGGCCGCACCTGTGGCAGAACGGTGGCGCGATCCTCAGCGACGACGGCACCGAGGCGACGTTCAACTCGCAGGCCGGGGTCGATGCGCTCTCGTTCCTGCGTGACATGGCGATCGATGACCAGAGCGTCTACCTCGACCAGACCGACACCAAGTACGGCGAGCTGTTCGCGGCCGGCAGCATCGGCATGATCACCTCGGGTCCGTGGCAGCTATACGACCTGAACACCGCAGGCACCCCCTATGGCGTGACGATCCTGCCGGGCACCGACGGTGACCACCAGACCGTCTCGGGGCCTGACATCTGGGCGCTCTTCGACCACAAAGACAAGAACCGCGAGTACTGGGCGTTCGAGTTGATGAAGTGGGTCACCGACGCCGAGCAGGACCAGCGCTGGAACGTCGCGATCGGCAACCTGCCGTTGCGCTCGGGCGAACTCAGCTCCGATGCGTTCGCCGAGCAGGTGGCGAACTACCCGTTCCTGGATGTGATGGCCGCGAATGGCGAGAACGCCAAGCAGGCGCGTCCCACCGTTCCCGGCTACACGGGCCTCTCCGAGGCGATCGGCCAGGCCATCTCGCACGTGCTGCAGGGTGATGGCGATCCGCAGGAAGCGCTCGACGACGCCGTCGCCGACGCCAACGACGCGCTGAACCAGTGATGAAGGGGCGGGGCCTGCGGGACAACCTCACCGGTTGGCTGTTCGTCGGCCCCGCCACCGTCATCGTGCTGGGGTTGTCGATCTTCCCCGCGATCTGGTCGTTCGTGCTGTCGTTCCAGAAGTGGGACGGCTTCCAGCCGGCCGAGTTCGTGGGCGGCGACAACTATGCCGAGCTCGCGTCCGACGACCAGTTCTGGGACGCGGTCGTTCACACCGGGCTGTACACCCTGCTGTTCGTGCCGGCCTCGGTGCTGGCGGGGCTGTTCCTGGCGGTGGCGCTGAACCGCAAGATCCGGTTCATCGGGTTCTACCGCACCGCCATCTTCGTGCCGTTCGTCGCCTCGGCGGCGGCCACCGGCATCCTGGCCACCTATCTGTTCAACCCGCAGTTCGGGCTGGTCAACAACCTGCTGAGGGTGCTCTCACTGCCCCAGCAGAAGTGGCTCGAAGACGAGCACCAGGCCATGGTCGTCATCGCGATCATGTCGCTGTGGGGCCAGGCGGCGTTCACCACCGTCATCTACTTGGCCGCCCTGCAAGACGTGCCGGATGAGTTGCTCGAGGCCGCCCGGCTCGACGGCGCCAGCCCCTGGCAGGCGTTCTGGGCGATCATCTGGCCGCAGCTCAGCCCGGTCACCGTGTTCGCGACGATCTGGCAGACGGTGGGGGCGTTGCAACTCTTCGATCTCGTCTATACGACGACGCGGGGTGGACCGCTCGAGGTCACGCAGACCGTCGTCTATCTGCTGTACGAGAAGGCGTTCCGAAACCTGGAGTTCGGCTACGGCTCGGCGATCGCGTACGTGCTCTTCGGTGCGACGCTGCTGATCACCATCTTCGTCGTCATCTACTCGCGTCGTCGCGGTCTGGAGGCCTTCTGATGGCTGGTCGACGAAGCTCCGGGACCCCGCGAAAGCTCCCGTTCAGCCCGTGGCACTTCTTCTTGCTGCCGGTTGCCCTGCTGTTCCTGATTCCGTTCGTGCAGATGTTCCTCGCGTCGGTCGCCCCGGCGAAGGAACTGGTCACCTTCCCCCCGCCGTTCATCCCGTCGAGCGTCTCGTTCGGCCAGCCCGGCTCGCTCACGCAAGACGCCACCGGCTACTTCGGGTTGTTCGCCGATACGCCGATCCTGCGCTGGCTGCTCAACTCGCTGATCGTCTCGGTCACCGCGATCGCGTCGCATCTGGTGTTCTGCTCGCTCGCCGGGTACGGGTTCGCGCGACTGCAGTTCCGCGGACGGGGATTCGGCATCCTGGCGATCATCGCGACGATCCTCATCCCCATTCAGGTGCTGATGATTCCGACCTACATCCTGTTCGCCAACCTCGGGCTGGTGAACGGCCTCGGGGCCGCGATCGTGCCGTGGCTGGCCAGCGCCTTCGGTATCTTCCTCATGCGGCAGTTCTTCCTTTCTCTGCCGAAAGAGCTCGAGGAGTCGGGCATGATCGACGGCGCCAACCGGTTGCAGGTGTTCCTGCGCATCGTGATGCCATTGGCGAAGCCCGCGCTGGCGACGCTCGCGATCTTCACCCTGCTGGGTGCCTGGAACGACCTGGTCTGGCCGCTCATCGCGATCAACAATCAGGATGCCTTCACCATTCAGTTGGGGCTCGCCAACTTCCAGGGCACGCGGCGCACGCAATGGTCGCTGCTGATGGCGGGCAACGTGGTCGCGACGTTGCCGCTGATCATCTTCTTCTTGTTCGCCCAGAAGCAGTTCGTGGCGACGATGAGCATCTCCGGCATCCGCGGATGAGCTCGTCGCGGGTTCTGGTGGTCGGCGACGCCAACCCCGATCTGGTGCTGCGCGGCGATGTGGTGCCGCGGTTCGGGCAGGTCGAGCAGTTGCTCGACGGCGCCCACCTGGTGCTCGGGGGCAGCGCCGGCATCGCGGCCAGCGGTCTGGCCCGACTCGGGGTGCCGACGTGGCTGGTCGCCGTCGTCGGCGATGACCTGTTCGGTCGGGAGGTGCTTGCCGCGCTGGCGGCGGCGGGTGTCTCGACAGAGCAGGTGATCGTGCGCGCCGGCGAGGCGACCGGGCTGTCGGTGCACCTGTCCGCGCCGGGCGACCGCGCCATCCTGACCCTGCCGGGCACGATCCCGTTGCTGTCTGCCGACATGGTGCGCGCTGCGATCGCCGAGGTCGCGCCGAGCTGGGTGCACGTCGCGTCGCCGTTCCTGACGCCGGCGCTGACCGCCGATCTGCCCGCGCTGCTGGCGGAGTGCCGCGCCGCCGGCATCGGCACGAGCCTCGACACCAACTGGGATCCGTCGGGGCAATGGCGCGGTATCGCTGAGGCGCTCCCGTATGTCGATGTCCTGCTTCCCAACCGGGCCGAGGTTGACGCGCTCGGCGGCGAGCAGGCGATCGTCGCGCTCGGCCCGCGCGCCGTGGTCAAGGACGGCGCCGAGGGCGGCTGGTCGCTCGACGCCTCTGGTGCGCGGGTGTCGGCCCCGGGCATCCCGAGTGAGGTCGTCGACACGACGGGCGCGGGCGACAGCTTCGACGCGGGCTATCTGGCGGCGATCGCCTCCGGGATCACCGACGAGGCGGTGCGGCTGCGCTGGGCGACGGTCGCCGGATCCCTCTCGACGCGAGCCGCCGGCGGCACGGCGGGGCAGGCGACACTCGACGAGCTGCGGGCAGCCCTGTGATCGTGGTGCTGTCGCCGTCACCCTCGCTCGATGTCAGCTACCTGGTCGGCTCGGTCGAGGCGGGGTTGATCCACCGGCCGCGGGGGGTGCTGCGGCTGCCGGGAGGCAAGGGTCTCAACCTGGCGCGCGCGGCGGCCGTTCTGGGCGAGCGCGTGCGGGTGGTCGCGCCGCTCGGGGGGCACCTCGGCGGAATGGTCGCCGAACTTGCCGACGCGGAGGGGCTGCAGCTCGACGTGGTCCCGATCGTGGCCGAGGCGCGCAGCTGTGTCTCGGCACTGCCCGACGTCGGGGCGCCCACCGAGTTCTACGAGCCCCCGGCTCCGCTCACCGCGTCCGAGGCCCAGGTGCTCGGCGAGCACTTCACGGCGCTGCCGGCCGCCGGCTGGGCGGCGCTCGCGGGCAGCCTCCCCGACGTCGACGGGCTCGGTGCCGCCATGCTGGCGCGCCGTGCGCGGGGCGACGCGATTGCGATCGACAGCTCGGGGCCGCGGCTCGCCGCCCTGCTCGACGAAGTGAGGCCCGAGCTGCTGAAGGTCAACGCGACCGAAGCCGCCGAGCTGCTCGGCTCAGCGGGTAACGCTCTCGAGCTCGCCGCGGCATTGCGCGCTCGCACCGGCGGAACG
>JBDTQN010000076.1:0-9259 GCA_039932215.1 Pseudolysinimonas sp.
CGACGCCAATCGTCAGGTCATCGATATCTACAACATGGGCTGGAAGAACTACCTCAAGCAGCGTGAATCCGACGAGGATCGCCGCAAGAAGGAGCGCACCAACGTCGAGAAGAAGGCGACCACGCTGCAACTGCAGGCCGCCCGATTCGGCGCGAAAGCATCCAAGGCAGCCGCAGCACACCAGATGGTCGCGCGTGCCGAGAAGATGCTCGCCGGGCTCGACGACGTGCGCGTCGCCGACCGCGTGGCGAAGCTGCGGTTCCCCGAGCCGGCCGCCTGCGGGCGCACGCCGCTGAGCGCATCCGACCTGTCGAAGAGCTACGGGTCGCTCGAGATCTTCACCGCCGTCGACCTCGCCATCGACCGCGGGTCGAAAGTGGTCATCCTGGGTCTCAACGGCGCCGGAAAGACGACGCTGCTGCGCATTCTCGCCGGCGTCGACAAGCCCGACACCGGCAAGGTCGAGCCGGGTCACGGACTGCGTGTCGGGTACTACGCACAAGAACACGAGACCATCGACGTGAACCGCACGGTGCTGCAGAACATGGTCGGTGCCTCACCGCAGCTCACCGAGACCGAGGCGCGCAAGGTGCTGGGGTCGTTCCTGTTCACCGGAGACGACGGCCACAAGCCCGCCGGCGTGCTGTCGGGTGGCGAGAAGACGCGGCTCGCGCTGGCCATGATCGTCGTCTCGGGCGCCAACGTGCTGCTGCTCGATGAGCCCACCAACAACCTCGACCCCGCCAGCCGCGAAGAGATCCTCGGCGCTCTCGCCGGATACTCAGGCGCCGTCGTGCTCGTCTCGCACGACGAGGGAGCGGTCGAGGCGCTCAACCCCGAGCGCGTGCTGATCCTCCCCGACGGTGACGAAGACCACTGGAACCCGGACTACGCCGACCTGATCAGCCTGGCTTAGCGCCGGGAGTCGACCGCCGCGTCCTCGTAGTCGGAATCTTCTGAACGACGTTTCGGTGCGCGCGCAGCGGCCTGCTCGTTCGCGGGGAGGGCCCCGATGCGCCGCTCGCGCCGGAAGGCCCAGAACAGCGCGACGAACGCGAGCACGCCGAACGCGATCCACTGCAGCGCATACGACAGGTGCGGTCCCTCGTCGGCATCGGGCTTCTGCGCGGGTGAGGGGCGTGCCTCGGAGGGCGCGGGGTTCTCGCTCGCGAGAAGCCCGTAAGCCCCGGTGAAGGTCTGATCGCCGGTCAGCAGCGCGACGCTAGGCAGGTGGATAGTCGCCAGCTGGCCCGCCGGAGCGGTGCGGCCCGGCAGCTCGGGTTCTCCCTGCTTGAGGCGGGCCACGACGGTCACCTGCCCGGCCGGGGGAGCGGGCACGGCATCCGGAGCCTCGATCGACGACCCGACCGGCAGCCAGCCACGGTCGATCACGAACACACGCCCGTCATCGAGCTGGAACGGCACCAGCACCTCGAAGCCGGACGCCCCGTTGTATGGGCGGTTGCGAACAAGCAGCTGGTCATCGGCGAGGTAGTGACCGCTGAGCTCGACGGGGAGCCAGCGATCGTCGACCTGCCACGAGTCCAGTTCGGGCAGCACGTCATCGAGAGCGACCGGTGTGGCGTCGTAGTTCGCCGACACCCGCTCGATCTCGGCCACCGCCTCGGCACGGCGCGACCACTGCCACCACGACAGCAGCCCGCAGGCGATCGCGAACACGATGACGAGGGCAAGGTAGCCGCCCCAGCGGCGCCAGCCGGTCATGCCGGGTCCGGCACCGCGTCGACGGGCTGATCGAGAGGCGTGACGACCACAGGGAACCCGCGGGTCGCGAGGTAGTCGCCGAGAGTCTGCCGGTGCGCATCGCACGCCAGCCAGACCTTCACGCGGTCGGTGCCGTGGATGCGGGGGTTGCGCCAGTTGACCCGCCAGCTCGCGTCGGTGCTACAGCCCGCCGACGAGCAGCGGGTCGACGGCGCGCCGGATCCGCCCAGCCCGAGCAGTCCGCTCACGCGGCGTCCTTCGCGGCGTCTCGCCGTACCAGGGCGCCCGGCCGCGCCACCCGGCCGGCGGGCGTTCGTGTCACGTTGTTGGCGATCACGACCGCGATGTACGGCAGAACGACCGCTCCGATGGCCGGGGCAAGCCGCCACCAGTCGGGCACGATGACCACGAGCACGATACACACGAGGCGGATGCTCATCGCGATCGTGTACCGGATCATGCGGATGCGACGCTCGTCGTCCGGCGAGGGCGGGAGCTCGGTGATGGCGGTCGGCTTGGCGCGCATAAGCACGTTCAGCCTACGCTCGCGGCGCTCGGTAGGCTGGCGCGCATGACTGCTCGCACCGTCTTGGTCACCGGAGGCAACCGCGGCATCGGCTTCGCCATCGCCGAAGAATTCGTCGCCCAGGGGCACCGGGTGGCCGTGACGGCCCGGTCGGGCGACGGTCCCGCCGGAACACTGACCGTCCGCGCCGACGTCACCGACGGTGACGCCCTCGACGCCGCGTTCACCGAGGTGGAACAGAAGCTCGGCCCGGTCGAGGTCGTGGTGGCGAATGCCGGCATCACTCGAGACACGCTGTTGATGCGCATGACCGACGACGATTTCGATTCCGTTGTCGACACCAACCTCGGCGGGGCGTTCCGAGTCGTCAAACGGGCGTCGAAGGGGATGCTCAAGGCGAAGTTCGGGCGCATCATCCTGGTGTCGAGTGTCGTCGGGCTGCTCGGCAGCGCCGGACAGGTGAACTACTCGGCGTCGAAGGCCGGGTTGGTCGGCATGGCGCGCTCGATCACTCGCGAGCTCGGAGCACGCGGCATCACGGCGAACGTCGTCGCCCCGGGATTCATCGAGACCGACATGACCGCCGAGCTGCCCGAGCAGCAGCAGGCCGACTACAAGAAGTCGATTCCCGCCGGCCGATTCGCGTCACCGTCAGAGGTCGCGAAGGTAATCGTGTGGCTCGCGTCCGACGACGCCGCGTACATCACCGGCGCCGTCATCCCGGTCGACGGCGGCCTCGGGATGGGTCACTGATCCCGACAGGCTCGATCAGCGGCTGAGCCCCAGCAGGGGGAGCAGCATCGACAGGTCCCGTTCGTCGAGCAGCACGTTCGACAGGTCGCGCACCGGCGCCTTGGCATCGAAACCGACCGCGAGGCCGCAGATCGCCATCATCGGCAGGTCGTTCGCGCCGTCGCCCACCGCGATCGTCTGCGACAGCGACAGTCCGGCCGCGCCGGCCCATTCGCGCAGGGCATCGGCCTTCGCCTCGGCGTCGATGATCGGCGGGATGAGATCCCCGGTCAGGCGCCCGTCGACGACCTCGAGCCGGTTGGCACGCCAGTGGTCGAGGCCCAGGGACTCCGCGATCGGGTCGATCACCTCGTGGAAGCCGCCGGACACGACGGCGACCCGGCCGCCGGCATCCTGAACGCCCTTCACCATGGCGGGCACACCCGTCGTGACGGTGACCCGCGCGCCGACAGACGCGAAGACAGTTTCGGGCAGTCCCGCCAGGGTCGAGGCGCGTTCGCGCAGGCTCTCTTCGAAGTCGAGTTCGCCGTTCATCGCCCGGAAGGTGATCTCGGCCACCCGTTCGGCCGATCCGGCCTCGGCCGCCAGCAGCTCGATGACCTCGTCTTCGATGAGCGTCGAATCGACGTCGAGCACCACGAGGAAGCGGGCCATGACGGTCCTCTCGACGAGCGCGGCTACTTGCTGACGTGCACGCCCTTGCCGACGACCGTGATGCCGGTCTCGGTGACGGTGAAGCCGCGGGCCCGGTCGGCATCGTGATCGACGCCGACTTTCGCTCCGGCATCCACGACGACGTCCTTGTCGAGGATAGCGCGCTGGACAACCGCGTTCGCGCCGATGTCGACCCGCTCGAACACCACGGAATCGGTCACCTTCGCACCCGAATGCACGTTCGTCCACGGGCCGAGAACCGAGCTCTCGATGTGGCCGCCCGACACGACGCAGCCGAGCGACACGATCGAATCGACCGCCGTTCCGGGCCGCTTCTTCGCATCGCGCACGAACTTCGCCGGCGGGGAGTTGAGTTGCTGGCTGAAGATCGGCCACGCCTGGTTGTACAGGTTGAAAACCGGAAGTGCCGAGATCAGATCTTGGTGGGCCTCGAAGAACGACTCGATCGTTCCCACGTCGCGCCAATAGAACTTGTCGCGATCGGTGGAGCCAGGTACGTCGTTGCGGTTGAGGTCGTACACACCCGCCTGACCGCGCGCCACGAAGTCAGGGATGATGTCGCCGCCCATGTCGTGGTTCGATTCCGGCTGCGCACCGTCGCGGTGTACGGCGTCGATCAGCACATCGGCGTCGAAGACGTAGTTGCCCATCGACGCCAGCACCTCGCCGGGGGAGTCCGCCAGCCCGACCGCGTCTTTCGGCTTTTCGCGGAAAGCGCCGATCTTCTCGTCGTTGTCGGGGTCGAGCTCGATGACGCCGAACTGGTCGGCCAGCGCGATCGGCTGCCGGATCGCGGCGACCGTCACGCCCATGCCCGACGCGACGTGCGCGGCGATCATCTGACTGAAGTCCATGCGATACACGTGATCTGCGCCGACCACCACGATGATGTCGGGCTTCTCGTCGTGGATCAGGTTGAGGCTCTGCAGAATGGCGTCGGCTGATCCGCTGAACCACCGCTTTCCCAGGCGCTGCTGCGCGGGCACTGAGGCCACGTATGCCCCGAGCATGCCGCTGAGACGCCAGGTCTGCGAGACGTGCCGGTCGAGCGAGTGCGACTTGTACTGGGTGAGCACGACGACCTGGCGCAGGCCCGAGTTGATGAGGTTCGACAACGCGAAGTCGATCAGCCGGTAGCCGCCCGCGAACGGCACCGCGGGCTTGGCCCGATCCGCGGTCAGGGGCATCAGCCGCTTGCCCTCACCGCCCGCGAGGACGATACCGAAGATCTTCTTGGGTCCCATGTGCCCAATGTAGGCGAGCCCCCAGCGCTGTACTAGCGTCAGGGAGGTGCGAGTCGACATCCTGAGCCGCGAGTATCCACCCGAGGTGTACGGGGGCGCCGGGGTGCACGTCGCCGAGTTGGTGAACGCGCTCCGCGGCGAAGACTTCGACATCCTCGTCCGTTGCTTCGGGATGCCGCGCGATGAGCCGGGAGTTTTCGCCTACCTGGTGCCGCCGCAGCTCGCGAACGCGAATCCCGCTCTGTCGACGCTCGGGGTCGACCTGCAGATCGCCGAAGATGTCGCCGGCGCCGATCTGGTGCACTCGCACACCTGGTACGCGAACGGTGCCGGGCACCTCGCGAAGCTGCTCCACGGCATCCCGCATGTCGTCACCGCGCACAGCCTCGAGCCGCTGCGCCCCTGGAAGGCCGAGCAGCTCGGGGGCGGGTATCAGATCTCCAGCTGGATCGAGCGCACCGCCTTCGAGGCCGCCGACGTGGTCATCGCGGTGTCGGCGGGTATGCGCGCCGACATCCTGCGCTCGTATCCGGCGATCGACCCGGCCCGGGTGCAGGTCGTGCACAACGGCATCGACCTGGCCCGCTGGACGCGAACAGAGGCTCCGGATGTCGTGCGCGGCCTGGGCATCGACCCGGACCGCCCCAGCGTGGTCTTCGTGGGGCGCATCACCCGCCAGAAGGGGCTGCCGTACCTGCTCGCGGCAGCGAAACTGCTGCCCCCCGAGGTGCAGCTCGTGCTATGCGCGGGTGCGCCCGACACGCCCGAGATCCTCGCCGAGGTGCAGGCCGGTGTCGCCGAACTGCAGGCGTCGCGCACCGGCGTCGTGTGGATCGAGCAGCTGCTCGCGCAGCCGGAACTCGCCGCCGTGCTCTCGGCCGCAACCACGTTCGTCTGCCCCTCGGTCTATGAACCCTTGGGGATCGTCAACCTCGAGGCGATGGCCTGCGGCGTGCCGGTGGTGGGGACAGCGACCGGCGGGATCCCCGAGGTCGTGGCCGACGGACTGACCGGGCGACTGGTTCCGATCGAGCAGGCCACGGATGGCACCGGAACCCCGCTCGATCCCGAGCGGTTCGTGCGCGATCTCGCCGATGCACTCACGGCCGTCGTGGCCGATCCGGTCGCGGCACGCCTGATGGGGGAGGCGGGCCGGCTGCGCGCCGAGGCCGAATTCAGCTGGGACAGCATCGCCGCGCGCACCCTCGCGATCTACGAATCCCTGCTGACGTAGCGCTGACGTAGGCTGGCAAGATCATGGTCGCGGTGCTGGAATTCTCGAACGTCACGGTCGTGAGAGACCGCAATCCCATCCTGAATTCCCTGACCTGGACGGTCGAATCCGACCAACGCTGGGTGGTTCTCGGACCGAACGGCGCCGGCAAGACGACGCTGTTGCAGGTGGCGTCCGCCAGCGTCCACCCGACCTCCGGAACGGCGACCCTTCTGGGCGACCCGATGGGCAAAATCGACGTCTTCGAATTGCGCCCGCGCATCGGCTTCGCCTCGACGGCGCTGGCACGGCGCATCCCGGGCAACGAATCTGTTCTCGACGTCGTCATGACCGCGGCGTACTCGGTCACCGGCCGCTGGAACGAGCAGTACGAAGAGGTCGACGTGAAGCGCGCGCGTCGCGTTCTCGCCGAGTGGAAGCTCGATCACCTCGAGGAGCGGCGGTTCGGCACCCTCAGCGACGGCGAACAGAAGCGGGTGCAGATCGCGCGTTCGGTGATGACCGACCCTGAACTGCTGCTGCTCGACGAGCCGGCGGCATCCCTCGACCTGGGCGCCCGTGAAGAGCTGCTGCAGCTGCTCGGCGCGTACGCGGAGGCGAAGCAGAGCCCCGCCATGGTGATGGTCACGCATCACGTCGAAGAGATCCCGCCCGGCTTCACCCACGCGCTGCTGCTGTCCGACGGCGAACTTCAGATCGCCGGCCCGATCCTCGAGGTGATCACCGGGGGCAACCTCAGCGACGTCTTCGGCCTCGAACTGGTGGTATCGACGAGCGAAGACGGTCGCTTCGCGGCTCGCGCGGCCTCCTGAAGCCTGGTAAAGTCTCCCCTTGGCCCTTCGGCCGCACAAACTTCCTCTGAAAGCTCCGGAGTACATCCATGAAGACCGACATCCACCCCGAGTACAAGGCGGTCGTGTTCCGCGACCTCGCCAGCGGCGAGACGTTCCTGACCCGCTCGACGGTCACGAGCGACAAGACGATTGACCTGGATGGCGAGACCTACCCGGTCATCGACGTCGAGATCTCGTCTGCCTCACACCCGTTCTACACGGGCAAGCAGCGCATCATGGACAGCGCCGGCCGCGTCGAGAAGTTCAACTCGCGCTACAAGGCTTTCGGCAAGTAACCACCTGCCACGAGACGGGATCGGCCTTCGGGCCGGTCCCGTTTTTCGGGCACGGGAGCAGGCGTCGGAGCAGGTGTCAGAACAGCGTCGAGTTGCGCGCAGCCCACAGCGGCAGCAGCGAGTCGCGCGAGAGCGGAGCCACCTCGACCGAGATCTCGTCGATGCGCTCGACCCAGAGCAGTTCTTCGATCTCGGCGCCGGCCACGGGCAGTTCGGGCGTCATCAAGAAGAACACCTCGGCCCGAACCACGGTGTTCTCTTCGTTCGCGGCGACCGCCCGGTAGCTGCCGATGTACTCGGTCTCAGCGGGGTCGACGACGAGGCCGAGTTCTTCGCGCAATTCACGCGTCAGGGCGGTCAGCGCGCTCTCACCCGACTCGATCTTGCCGCCCGGCTGCATGAAGACGGTGCTGCCCTGCTTGCGGACGAGGAGGCTGCGACCGTCGGGATCGGTGACGACGGCGGCGGCGATGCGCAGCACGTTCGGCTTCGGTGCCTTCGGCGTGAGCGGCGCCAGGGGCTCGACGAACGACGTCTCGGTGGGCACCGACGGGTCGTTCGCCGCGGGCACGAGCGCGGGCTGGAGATCGAGCGGGCCGTCGACGGGCTCGTCGAACACCTCGACCGTGATGCTCTCTTCGATGAGGGTGTGCTCGACGACGACGATCGGCGGGGGAGCGTCGGCATACCGCGACCGCGTCGCGCTCACACTGCCCGAGCCGGTGCTGCCTGACCAACCGAGCGCCAGCGGCTCACTGAAGTCGAAGGTCGGGATCGTGGCGCTCGGCCGCGGGCGGGGCACGGGTAGCGGCATCGTGTCTTCGAACATCATCGGGTCGTCGAGCGGCCGCAGCGGCCAGGCCGACTCGGCGATGTAGCTCTCGTCGCCCTTGACCTCACGGATGTACTGCTGGAAGCTCGCCGCCTGCTCGGCGTACCAGATCTGCTGACGGCCGTGGAGGTCGGCGAACGGCACGTCGACGTCGTCGGGGAAGGTGCGCGCGATCGCTTGCGCGACCCGCCCGGCCGCGATCGCATCCGCCGCGGCGTCATGCGCGTCGTCCAGGTCGACCTGGTAACGCTCGGCGGCCGCGACCAGCGTGCGCTTGCCCTTGCGATAGCGGTCGACGGCCTTGTCGATCACCAGCGGATCGATGACCGGCGACGGGTAGCCGAGCGGCTCGACCCGATGCCGGCGGCACTCGCGATCGAGCAGGGACAGGTCGTAGGGGGCGTTGTAGACCACGAGCGGGATGCCGAGGGCCAGCAGGGTGCGCAGGGTGGCGGTGATCTCGCCCACGACGGTCTCGGCCGTGCGCCCGTCTTCGCGCGCCCGCTCGGTGGTGATGCCGTGCACGGCGCTCGCGCCCTCGGGAATCTCGACGACGGGGTCGGCGAGCCAGTTGAACTGGCTGTGCAGCGACCCGTCGGGCTCGAGTACTGCGATGCACGCGGACACGATGCGGCTCGTGTCGACGTCGACCCCGGTGGTTTCGAGGTCGAACACCGCGAGCCGCGTGTCCCAGTAGGTCATAGTCGACAGAGTATGCGTTCCGCCCGACAGGTCGCCGGAACGGTCCTCAGGCGTGGCTCGGGTGGTAGCCCGTCTCACCCAGGTGCAGCCAGTAGAAGCTCTGGGTGGCGAGCGTCAGAGTGATCGTGCCGTCTGCCGACACGGTGGGGAACTCCCCGCCGCCGAACAGGTCGTAGACCGGCGATCCCGCCGACTCTGCACCGAGATCGATCGTCGCAGACACCGGGTTGTGGGCGAAGGAGAAGACACACAGGATGCGCTCGGGCGCGTCGCCGAACTGGGTCCCCGACCCGGCGTAGTCGCGCACGAACGCCAGCACCGATTCGTGACTCGTCTCGAGCACCTGGATCGAGCCGAGGCCGAACGTGGGGTGCGCCTTGCGCACGTGGATGACGTTGCGCACCCAGTGCAGCAGCGACCGCGACTGCGCGAGCTGCGA
>JBDTQN010000077.1:0-9131 GCA_039932215.1 Pseudolysinimonas sp.
GCAACGAGGGCGTCTCGATCTGGGTGGTCCCGGCCGAGGCGATCACCACGAGCGACCCCGATGCGCGCGACGCGTTCTTCGAGAGTCCGGCGGGCAAGAACTATCGCCACGCCAGCTATTACGACAAAGCCGAAGGCGTGAAACACCTGTGAGCAAGAGCTACGCCGGTCACGACGAGTCCGTCGGCGAGGCAGACGACCCCCACGGCCACGTCGACGTCGACGTCGTCGAACTCTCGGCCGAGCTCGCGGGCGAGGCCGACGCCGTCGCAACGCCCGACATCGCGGAGTACGCACTCTGGCTCGGCGACGACGCGCTGATTCTGGCGCAGCAGCTCGGCTGGTGGATCTCGCGCGCCCCCGAACTCGAAGAGGACGTGGCGCTCGGCAATATCGGCCTCGATCTGCTGGGGCACGCACGCTCGCTGCTGCACTATGCCGGCACGGCATCCGGACGCACCGAAGACGATCTGGCCTACTGGCGCGACGAGCCCGAGTTCCGTAGCGCCTGGTTGTTCGAGCAGCCCAACGGCGACTTCGCGCACACGATCGCGCGGCAGCTGCTGGCGGCGCTGTACCTCGAGGCGCTGTACTCGCGGCTGACGACCAGCGCCGACCCGACCCTCGCCGCGATCGCCGCGAAGGCCGTGAAGGAGGTCGCGTACCACGTCGACCACGCCGAGCAGTGGATGTTGCGGCTCGCTCTCGGCACCGACGAGTCGCGGGCGCGCATCACCGTGGCGCTCGCCGATGTTTGGCCGTACCTGGGGGAGCTGTTCGACGATGCGCCGCTGATCGATCGGCTCGGCGCCATTGATGGCGCGCCCGGGGGCGCTGACGGGATCGCCGTGCGTCCCAGCGAGCTGAAAGCAGAAGTTCAGGATGCGGTGGCCGAGATCCTGGCGCGCTGCGAGTTGAGTGCGCCCACGGTTGCAACCGCGGCGGGTGGAGGGCGCTCCGGACGCCACTCGTCGTACCTCGGCTACCTGCTGGCCGAGATGCAGGTGCTGGCGCGCGCGCATCCGGGGGCGTCATGGTGATGACCGCGTGGGACATCGCCGCGACCGTGGTCGACCCCGAGATCCCGGTGCTCACGATCGAAGACCTCGGCGTGCTGCGTTCGGTGCGCGAGGACGGCGACCGTGTCCGCGTCGAGCTGACCCCGACGTACAGCGGCTGCCCGGCGATCGACGCGATGCGCGATGATGTGCGGTCTGCGCTCGAGGGCGCCGGGTACCGCGATGTCGAGGTGCGCATGGTGCTGTCGCCGGCCTGGACCACCGACTGGATGACCGCGGCGGGCAAGCGCAAACTCACCGAGTACGGCATCACGCCGCCCAACGGGCACGCCACAACAGGCCGGACGGCGCTGCGCATGGCGGTCAAGTGCCCGCGCTGCGACTCGCTCGACACCCGCGAGGTGGCCCGCTTCGGTTCGACCAGCTGCAAAGCGCTCTATGAGTGCAACGCGTGCCTCGAGCCGTTCGACTTCTTCAAGGTGCTGTGAGCACCGGAGTGCGCCGCCGCGCGCGCTTTCACGAGCTGACGGTCGCCGAGGTGCGGCCCCTGACGGCCGACTCGATCGAGGTCAGCTTCGACGTGCCGCCCGAGCTGCACGACGCCTACACCTACCTGCCCGGCCAGTACGTCGCACTCCGCGCTCACGTCGGCGAGAACGAACTCCGTCGCAGCTACTCGATCTGCCGGCCTCCACGGCGCCCTGAAAAGGGACAGGCCGGCCGCATCAGCGTCGCGATCAAGAAGGACCTCGGCGGCCGCTTCTCGACCTGGGCGCACGAGTCGCTGAAGCCCGGCGACCGGATCGAGGTGATGAGCCCCGAGGGCCGGTTCACCACCGCGCTCCCCTCGCTCGACGATGCGCACCTCGTCGGCATCGCCGCCGGGTCGGGCATCACCCCGATGATGGCGGTCGCGTACACGGTGCTCGCCGGCAGCGAGACGTCGCGCTTCACGCTGATCTACACGAACCGGTCGACGCTCGACGTGATGTTCCTCGAGGAACTCGCCGACCTGAAAGACCGCTACCCGGCCCGCCTGGCTGTGCACCACGTGCTCTCGCGTGAGCAGCGTGCCGCGCCGCTGCTCTCGGGCCGCATCGACGCCGAGAAGCTGAGCACGATGCTCGACGTGCTCGTGCCGCCCGAGCACGTGACGGAGTGGTTCCTCTGCGGCCCGTTCGAGCTCGTCGAACTCTGCCGCGACACGTTGGCGTCGCGCGGCGTGCCGGCCGATCGCATCCGCTTCGAGTTGTTCACCACCGACCGCGAATCGTTCGGCGACGCCGGCCGGCCGGTCGTGGTGCGCCCCGACGAAGAGACGTACCGCATCGACTTCACCCTCGACGGTCTGTCATCGACGGTCGAGACCCCGGTGCGCGCCCAGGAGTCGATCCTCAACGCCGCCTTGCGGGTGCGCGCCGACGTGCCGTTCGCCTGCGCCGGGGGCGTGTGCGGAACGTGCCGCGCGCGCCTCATCACCGGCGAGGTGCAGATGACCGAGAACTACGCACTCGAACCGGACGAGCTGGAACGCGGCTACGTGCTCACCTGCCAGTCGCATCCGAAGACCCCCCAGGTGAAGGTGGACTACGACGTATGAGTATCGAACTCACCATCGCTGACGGCGTCGCCGAGATCGTGCTCAACGCCCCCGACCGGCTCAACGCGCTCAACCCGCGCGACATCGCCGACCTCACGGCGGCCTACGAGCAGGCCGAGGGGGTGCGCGCGCTGGTACTGCGCGGCGAAGGTCGCGCGTTCTGCGCCGGCCGCGACATCTCGGGCGTCGACCCGCGCACCGACGATGTGATGGGGTACCTCGGCGACCTGGTCACCCCGCTGCTGCGCCGCATGGCCGAGTTCCCCGCGCCGACGTTCGCGGCCGCGCACGGCGCCTGTCTCGGCGTCGGACTCGGGCTGCTGATCGCGACCGATGTCGTCTACGTCGCCGACACGGCGAAGGTCGGCTCCCCGTTCGCCAACCTCGGCGCGACCCTCGACTCCGGCGGGCACGCCCTGTTCTTCGAGCGCCTGGGTGCCCACAAGACCCTCGACCTCATCTACACGGGCCGGCTGATGAGCGGCGACGAGGCCGTCGCATCCGGTCTCTTCTCGCGGGTGTTCCCCGCCGACGACCTGCTGCACCAGACTCGGGATGCCGCGCGGGCCGCCGCGACCGGCGCCACCCAGGCGTTCCTGGCATCCAAATCGCTCGTGCGCGAATTGCGCGACACGCGTCTCGGCCTCTGGGAGAGCCTCGACGCCGAAAACCGGGCCCAGGCCGCGCTGTGCGACACCGACGACTACCGCGAGGGCTTCGCGGCGTTCCAGCAGAAGCGCCAGCCCGATTTCACCGGGAAGGGCTAGCCGAGCTCGTCGTGCGCCGCGTCGATCAGAGCGTTGGCGAGCGCCTCGGGGTGCCCGTCGTCGCGGAACTTGACCACGGCTTTCGCGATCGCCGCCGTCCACTCCGGGCTCGCCGCGACGCCGTGCGCGAGCGACGGCACTACGGTGTCGAGTTGCAGCGAGGCGATCGCGCCCTGCTGGTAGGCGGGGTAGTCGGTCGCGACCGTATCGGTGCGGGCCGGAATCGAACCCTTCACCAGGCTGAGCGCCTTCTGGCCCTCGGCTGAGCTGACCGTCGCCAGCCATGCCCGCGCGGCCGTGTCGTGCACGGCTCCCACCGGCAGGGTGAACGAGTCGGCGAGGAAGTCGAACACGCCGACCGTGCCCGGCGTCGGAACGGCGGAGTACTGGACGAAGCCCACGCGCTGGAAGGCGGGAAGGGTGTAGTCGGCCATGATCACGTACGCCGCGCGGCCCTCGACCACCTCGTTGGCGGTCTCGCTCCACTCGTCGGAGCCCGCCTTCGGGTCGACGAAGTCGAGCAGCTGACCGTAGTGGTCGATCGCGATCCGCAGCCGGTCGCCTTCCCAGTTCTTCGTGCTCTTCCACAGGTTCTGGTAGAGCACGCCGCCGAGATCGGAGAGCAGCACGTTCTCGAACAGCTGCACCTGGGTGAGCTCGTCGCCGAGCGCCAGCGGGTACTCGACGCCGGAGTCGCGCACGCGCTGCAGGTCGGCGATCCAGGCGTCCATGTTCGCGGGAACGACGGCGGGGTCGATCCCCGCTGCCGCGAGCATCCCGTTGTCGGCCCACATCACGTTGACGCGGTGGATGTCGCTCGGGACCGAATAGATCTTGCCGTCGACCGACATGAGCTCGATCAGGGCGGCGCGATAGACGTCGGTCAGGCCCTGCTGGGCGTAGAACGACGTGAGGTCTTGCAGGTCGCCGTTCGCGACGTAGTCCGAGAGGCCGGCGCCGGCCGAGGTGAGGAACGTGTCGGGCGGGTTGTCGGCGTCGACGCGGGCCGCGATCGCAGCGCGCGCCTTGTCACCGCCGGCGCCACGGACCGAGGCGTCGAGGAACTGCAGGTCGGGGTACTGCTCGGCGAAGACGCTCACCATGGCGTAGTAGGCGGTCTTCTCCACACCCGTTGTCCACCAGGTGATGGTCTCGACCTGCTTGTCGTTGTTGGGGTCCGAGCCCGCGCTCTCACCGAGCGGGGCGCATCCCGCGAGCGCGACGACGAGCGCCATGGCGGCAGCGACACGCATTCGGGTACGCACGGGAGCAGTTGATCACTCACGCAGGTGGGCCGGTAGCCCCTTCCCTGGTGGCACGCGGCTGGGGGGTGCCGGTCTGATGCTCAGTCCAGCGCGGCGTGCGCGGCGTCGATCAGGGCGTTGACGAGTGCGTCGGGGTGCCGGTCGCCGCGGAACTTGATGATCGCCGTGGTGATCGCCTTCGTCCACGACGGGGACGCCGCGACCCCGTGCGCGATCGAGGGCACGACGGTGTCGAGCTGCAACGAGGCGATCGCGTCGCGCTGGTACGGCGGGTAGTCGGCCGCGACCGTGTCAGTGCGCGCGGGTATCGAGCCCTTGGTCAGGCTGAGGGCCTTCTGCCCCTCGGCCGAGCTGACCGTGAGCAGCCACGCCCGAGCCGCCTTGTCGTGCACGGCGCCGACCGGCAGCGTGAACGAATCCGCCAAGAAGTCGAAGGTGCCGACCGAGCCCGGCATCGGGTTCGCCGAGTACTGCTTGCCGTACACGTAGCCCGCTCGCTGGAACGACGAGAGCGCGTAGTCGGCGACCACGATGTAGGCGGACTTGCCGTCGACGACGGTCTGGGTCGACTCGTTCCACTCCTGGGATCCGGCGTTCGGGTCGATGAACTCGAGCAACTGGCCGTAGTGGGCAACGGCCGCTTTGACCCGGTCGCCCTCCCAGTTCTTCGTGCTCTTCCACAGGTTCTGGTAGAGCACGGCGCCCAGATCAGAGATGAGCACGCTCTCGAAGAGCTGCACCTGGGTCAGATCATTGCCGAGCGCGAGGGGATACTCGACGCCCGAGTCGCGAACCCGCGACAGATCGGTGATCCAGGCGTCGATGTTGGCGGGGGCGACGGCCGGGTCGATCCCGGCATCCGTGAGCAGACCGTTGTTGGTCCACAGCACGTTCACGCGGTGGATGTCGCTCGGCACCGAGTAGATCTTGCCGTCGACGGTCAGCAGCTCGAGAAGCGCGGCACGGTAGACATCGGTGAGGCTGTTCTGGGCGTAGAAGCTGGTCAGGTCTTGCAGCTCGCCGGCCGCGATGTAGTCGGTGAGGCCCGCACCGGCGGCAGCCTGGAACGTGTCGGGCGGGTTATCCGCATCGAGACGGGCCGCGATCGACTGGCGGGCCTTCTCGCCGCCCGCGCCGCGCACCGACGCATCGATGAATTGGATGTCGGGGTTGTCTGCCTTGAACTGGTCGACGAGATCGTAGAGGGCGGTCTTCTCGACGCCCGATGCCCACCAGGTGATCGCCTCGACCTGGTTCGGGTTGTTCGGGTCGGAACCGGTGTCGCCGCCTTGGCATCCGGTGAGAACGAGTGCGAGCGCGGTCACACCCGCCAAGCCGATGGCGAGTTTCGAGCGCATGGGGTTCCTCCACAGAAAAAGACAGGATCGGATAGATGATCGCGCAGCAACAGACCCCCTCCCAGGTGCCACGCGGGAGGGGGTCGTCTCGGTCGGGTATCGGTCTTCGGTCGATCAGTCCTCCCGCACCGAGCCCGATCCGGAGACCTCGCTGGTCACGGCCGCGCCCCCGCGGTACCGCACCTCGCCCGACCCGCTGATCTCGGCATCCAGAGTCTCGGTCGCGTGCACCTCGATGTCGCCCGAGCCCGAGAGCGAGACGCGCGTGGTGCGCGAGATCAGATCTTCGCCGCCGAAGTCGGCCGAGCCCGAGATATCGACGACCTGCTCGTCGGTGCGTCCGGTGAGTTCGATGTCGCCGGAACCCGACACCTCGGTGGTGACGCTCTGCGCGTCGATACCGCTGCCGTCGACGTCGCCCGACCCGTCGATGCTGATGAGCACCACGTCGGCGCCGGTGAAGTCGGCGGTGACGTCGCTCGAGCCTTCGATCGAGAGCGACGAGAGCTCGGGAACGGTGAGCTCATAGGTGATGCGGCCGAAGTCGAAGCCGAACGTCGGTCCCTGCACGCCGAGCACGAGCACGCCGTCGACGACGTCGGAGGTGAGCCGGTCGATGATCCCCTGCGGTGCGCTGATGCGCAGCGACGGGGTGTCGCCGACGGTGACGGAGAGGTCGCCGTCGGTGCGGACCTCGACCGAGTCAACGGACTCGATGTCGCGATCGTCTGAGACGCGAGCGCCCGAGAAGCCATATACGGGCGCGCAGCCGGCGAGGGCGACGACGGCGACGGAGCTGAGGACGAGAGGGAGCAGGATGCGCTTGGTCATGTGCCCAGCCAACCGCGGGAGCCGGAATGGGTCAGTCGGGCTAACCCCCGCAGCCCGCGGTGCCAGCCACCCGAAATCGCAGGCGCCGATCGCGATATATTCACGATCACCCCCACCCGATGGAGCCCCGCGTGACAGAGCCACCCGACGCAGTCGCGACACCGCGCCGGCGGCTGTGGCGCATCGCGGGCATCACCGCGGCCGTCGTGGTTCCGGTGGTCACCGTGGCGACGATCGTGATCCCGATCGTGATCGAGGCCGGCGACCGGCATACGAGCGTGGGCACCCTCGTCGTCAACGAGGGGGCGACGGCAGTGTCGGCGCTCGACCTGAAGTACGCAACGACCGAGTTCGGGCCGTTCCCCGGCCAGGGCTTCTCGGTCGCCATCCCCGCAGATGCGCCGTTCGACACCTTCCCGCTCGATCCCGAGGGCCAGGAAGGGCTGGGGTGCACGCAGGCTCAGGTCGACTGGCTGCTCACCTACCGGGTCACGGCCGACGGCGGCTCGCAGCTGTACGACGTGCGCAACTCCGCGACCGCAGGAAGCGCCCTCCGCATTCAGAACGTGCACGTCGCGGGCGAGTTCCGTCCGCAAGACCCGGATCGCTTCTACTTCTACTGCAACGGCGGGGGCGCCGGAACGGAGCCCGACTTCGTCGTGCTCGACGTCACCCTGGGAGACACCGCGCCCGCGGTGGTGCAGTACGACTACCGGACCGGCTCGCCCATCCCGCCTGGCACGATCTTCTCCATGGACCTCGCCCCCGGCGAACTCGTGCAGATGTATGTGAACGTCAAGACGCTCGAGCCCGCCCAGGACTTCTTCGGGCAGATCATCGCCGACGTCGTCGTCGACGGCGTCACGACGCCGATCGTTTTGCAAGAGGGATGGCTGTGGCGGTCGCCGCCGTCCATCCGCCAGTTCGAGGCGCAGTGGACCGAGGCCACGGCGTTCGACGACTACGACTCGGGCGGATGGGGTGACCCCACTGCCTGGCACCTGATGTGCGTGCACCAGCAGTTCGAGCCCGGAACGGACTGGTTCGACGGCGGATACCCCGCGCCGGTGTCGGGCGACGCTGCGCCGTGCACCGTGTCCGAGTGGGCCGACGAGATACGGAAGGCACCCCGTGAGTTCTGAGACATCGGCCCCGCCGCCTCGGCGGCGGCGCTGGATCACTGCGGCAAAGGTGGCCGGCGCGATCATCTCGGTCGTCTCGTTCGTCACCGGCATCATCGCCATCGTGCCGATCCTGACCCGTGACACGTCGAACTTCTCGTCACTGACGGTCGAGGTCAGCCCGTACCCGGCGACCCTGACCGAGTGGGCGCTTCCGCTGACGACCGACTTCTCGTCGTTCCCGACGAGCACGGGCGAGGTCTGCACCGACGGGCAACGGGACTGGCTCGCGCAGAACGGGCAGCAGATCACGACGCGGCTGCTCGTCGACTTCCGGAACACCGCGACGGAGGGGCCGATGCTCACCGTGAAGGACTTCCGCGTCACCGGCACGCGCGACCCCGCGGCCGAGCAGCGGATCCTGGTCGAATGCAACACCGCGCCGGTGTCGATCGTGCAACTGCAGGCGGCGCGCATCGACGCCACCAGCGACGGCAACATCGCCGTCTACGCACCCGACGCGTTCGGGCTCGGCGAGGAAGGCATCCCCGACATCCCGGTCACCTGGAACGTCGCCCCCGGTGAGGGCGGGCAGCTGATCCTCAACGTGGCGTCGTCGGTCGCCTTCGACGGCGCCCTGACCGCGACGGTGCTGAGCGGGACCGAGTCGCGGGATCAGCCGCTCGCTGCCGGCGCGACCGGTGCGCTCGCCGCGCCTCCCCTGCTCGCGCTGGGGACGCTGTACCTGCAGGCAGCCGGAGACCTGCAGTGCCGCGAACTCATCGACTCCGAGCCGGTGGCCTGCGATCTCGCGGAGGTGCTGACGCGGCCCGGTTCGTGACGACCGAACTACCGAGTGGTGGACCCTAGGGGAATCGAACCCCTGACCTTCTCATTGCGAACGAGACGCGCTACCAACTGCGCTAAGGGCCCGGAACTGCCTGGCAACAATATCAGGGTTGCAAGCGCGTGATGTTCCAGCCGTCGCGGCCCCGCTCGTAGAGCAGCCGATCGTGGAGCCGGGAAACGCGTCCCTGCCAGAACTCGAAGGATGCCGGGGTCACCAGGTACCCGCCCCAGTGCGGCGGGCGCGGCAGGCTTTCGACCCCGTCGAATCGGGCCTCGGCGGCGGCCTCCCGAGCGTCGAGTTCGGCCCGCGTGCCGACGGGCT
>JBDTQN010000078.1:0-9023 GCA_039932215.1 Pseudolysinimonas sp.
TACATCAGCGGCATCTTCCAAGGAGACTTCGGCACGTCGTTCAACGGCCAGCCGGTCTCTGAGCAGCTGGTGCGGGCCTTCCCGATCACGCTGCGCCTGGCGGTGCTCGCGGTGCTCATCGAGCTCATCGTCGGCATCTCGGTCGGCCTCATCGCCGGCCTGCGCAAGGGCGGCCTCTTCGACGCCTCGTCGCTGGTGCTCAGCCTCGTGCTCATCTCGCTCCCGATCTTCGTGATCGGCTTCACCGCGCAGTACGTGCTCGCGATCAAGTTCGACTGGTTCCGCACGACGGTGTCGCAGGGTGCTCCATTGCAAGACCTGATTCTCCCCGCGCTGGTGCTGGCGAGTCTCAACTTCGCGGTCACCCTGCGCCTCACCCGGGCATCGGTGCTCGATACGGGTAACCAGGACTTCGTGCGGATGGCGTTCGGCAAGGGGCTTCCGACGCGCCGCGTCATCCCCGTGCACATCTTGCGCAACTCGCTCATTCCGGTGACCACGTCGCTGGCAGCCGACTTCGGCATCCTGATCGTCGGTGCCACCGTGACCGAGGGCATCTTCAACATCGCCGGAGTCGGCGGCACACTGTTCCGCGCTATCAAGCTCGGCGAGAATCCCACCGTCGTTTCGTTCGTGACCGTCATGGTCATCCTGTATCTGATCGTCAACCTGCTCATCGACCTGCTCTATGCGGTGCTCGACCCGAGGATCCGCTATGTCAAGTAAGAATCCGGTGCGTACGGCACCCCACTTCGTCGCCGAAGTCGACGACTCGCTCGGCGCAGTCGACGCTGTCAAGGTCAGCGAGAAGAAGAGCAACCTCTGGCTCGACGCCTGGCGCGATCTGCGCAAGCGACCGATGTTCTGGATCTCGAGCGTGATGATCGTGTTCATCATCATCGTTGCCATCTTCCCGGGACTGTTCACGGCTGAGCCGCCGAACAGCTCGTGTTACCTCTCGGTCGATCCCGACCGCGCCGAAAACCCGCTCGCCTCGAGCAACGGCGCGCCCGTCGCGGGTCACCCACTGGGGTTCACCAAGCAGGGCTGCGACATCTTCTCGCGGATCGTGCACGGCACCGCGACCTCGCTGTCCGTCGGTCTCATCGCCTCGGCCATCGTCGCCTTCATGGGCGTGGTGATGGGTGGCCTCGCCGGGTTCTTCGGCGGCTGGATCGATTCGCTGCTGATGCGCCTCGGCGACATCTTCTTCGCGATCCCGTACATCCTCGCGGCCGTGGTGGTGATGAGCGTGTTCTCGGCCTACCGCAGTGTGCCGATCATCGCGTTGGCGATCGGAGCGTTCGCCTGGCCATCCACCGCGCGCATCCTCAGATCGGAGGTGCTGCGCATCAAGCAATCCGACTTCGTCATGGCCTCGACCGCGCTCGGCGTCTCGAAGCTGAAGACGCTGGCCCGCCACGTGCTGCCCAACTCCATCGCACCGGTGATCGTCGTGACCACCATCTCGCTCGCCGCATCGATCACGGCCGAGGCGACGCTGTCGTTCCTGGGCGTCGGGCTGCCGAGCAGCATCATGTCGTGGGGTAACGACATCAGCGCGGCTCAGACCGACCTGCGCACCAACCCGTCGACCCTGATCTATCCGTCGATCGCGTTGTCGGTCACCGTGCTCGCGTTCATCATGCTCGGCGAGTCCCTGCGCGAAGCGCTCGACCCGAGGGCGAGGGCGCTGCGTTGAGCACCATTCCCGGCACACCACTGCTCGAGATCAAGAACCTCGAGGTCGGCTTCCAGACCGCAGACGGCATCGTCCCGGCCGTGCGAGGCATCAGCTTCGACGTCTTTCCCGGTGAGACGGTGGCGATCGTCGGCGAGTCCGGCTCGGGCAAGTCGACGACCGCGCACGCGATCATCAACCTGCTGCCCGGCACCGGCCGCGTCACTGGCGGCCAGGTGCTGTTCGAGGGCCGCGACCTGACCACGCTGAAGACCGCCGAGATCGAGTCGGTGCGCGGGCGCCTGATCGGCCTCGTGCCGCAGGACCCGATGCAGAGCCTCAACCCGGTCTGGAACATCGGCTTCCAGGTCGAGGAGGCGATCCGTGCGAACGGCGTCGCGACCGACAGGCGCGAGGTCAAGAAGCGTGCCATCCAGGTGCTGAAAGAGGCGGGCCTGCAGGATGCGGACCGCCGGCTGCGGCAATACCCGCACCAGTTCTCGGGCGGCATGCGCCAGCGCGTGCTGATCGGCATCGGTCTCTCGGCCGACCCGAAGCTGCTGATCGCCGACGAGCCGACCTCCGCTCTCGACGTGACCGTGCAGCGTCGCATCCTCGACCACCTCGAGACCCTGACGTCGCAGAAGAACACCGCCGTGATCTTCATCACCCACGACCTGGGTCTCGCCGCCGAGCGTGCCGAGAACATCGTGGTGATGCACCGCGGCAAGATCGTCGAGTCGGGCCCCGCGATCCAGATTCTGAAGGACCCGAAGCACCCCTACACGCAGCGGCTCGTTGCCGCGGCACCGAGCCTGGCATCCAAGAGGATCCAGTCGGCGGCGCGCGGCGAGAAGCTTGTGCCCGTTGTCGAGGGGGAGGACGCCGTGGTCGACCTCACGCGCGCCGCCGAGCGGGTGCACGCCACGACGGAGGACGCGTCGCATTCGGCGATCGAGTTCCGCGACGCGACCAAGGTGTTCAAGATCCGCACCGGCAGTTTCAGGTCGACCGACTTCACCGCGGTCGACAAGATCTCGTTCAGCGTGCCCCGCGGATCGACGATGGCGCTGGTGGGCGAGTCCGGTTCGGGCAAGTCGACTGCGGCGAAGATGATGCTCGGGCTCGAGAAGCTCACCTCCGGCACGATCCTCGTCGAGGGCGAAGACGTCGCCAAGATGAATCGCGCCGAGCTGTTCGCGTTGCGCCGGCGCATGCAGCCCGTGTTCCAAGATCCGTACGGATCGCTCGACCCGCTGCACAACATCGGCAACACGATCGCCGAGCCGCTCATCATCCACAAGGTCGGCGATTCCGAGGCGCGCAAGAGGAGGGTGCTCGAGGTGCTCGAGCAGGTCTCCCTGCCGCCCGAACTGGCGACCCGGTACCCCAACGAGCTCTCGGGAGGTCAGCGACAACGCGTCGCCATCGCCCGCGCGATCGCGTTGAAGCCCGACATCCTGGTGCTCGACGAAGCGGTGTCGGCACTCGACGTGCTGGTGCAGGCGCAGGTGCTCAACCTCCTCGCCGACCTGCAGGCCGAGCTGGGGCTGACGTACCTCTTCATCACACACGATCTGGCCGTGGTGCGCGTCATCGCCGACCACGTCTGCGTGATGGAGAAGGGACGCATCGTCGAAGCGTCCACGGTCGACGAGGTGTTCGACAACCCGCGCGAGGAGTACACGCGCGAGCTGCTCGACGCGATCCCCGGCGCCAAGATCGATCTCGCTCACTGACCGCCGGTGACATTGCGAGCGGGCTCATCGGCGGCGGTGTTCGCCGTGGTGGCGGGGGTGACCCTGCTGCTGCTCGGCGATGCGGTGCTCAAGGGTGCCTGGCCGACGGCCGCACGGGTCGCGGGCGTCGGTGCGCTGGTGGTCTGGGTGGCGTGGATGCTGCTGGTGCGTCCCTCGATCCGGGTGCTGCCCGATCGTGCCGTCGTCGTCAACGTCGGGCGGATCACCGAGGTGCCGTGGGCGCGTGTGGTCGACGTGCGGAGGCGGCTGCAACTGATCCTCGAGCTCGACGACGATCGGCACGTCGAGGCGTGGGGGAGTCCGTTCGTGTCCCGTCGCAATTCCGCTGATGATCCCGCCGCCCAGGCGCTGCGCTCAGCGTGGATGTCGGCTTCGCGCACCGATTCGACCGGCGTCGTGACCCGGCGCCCCGATGCGGTCGCGTTGACGGTCGGCGCCGCCGCTCTCGCCCTGCTCGTGGTGACGCAGGTGGCGTCGGGGTGATCGTCTACCTGCTCCGCCGCATCCTGAACTACGCGATCTTGACCGGCGTCGCCGCGTCGCTGGCGTATGTGCTCGCGAGCATCGGGTTGAAGCCGGTCGCCGCCCTCGAGGCGAAGCGTCCGCCCGTCCCCGCATCGGTGATCCAGATGAAGCTCGATCAGCTCGGCGCCAACCCGGATGACCCCCTGATCGAACGCACCTGGGTCTGGTTCACGAACCTGTTCCACGGCGACCTGGGCATGACCGTCAACAACCATCACGTGACCGACCAGCTCGCGGTCCGCGCCGGCGTGAGCCTGCAGTTGCTGCTCATCGGGTCGATCGTCGGCGCGATCGTCGGCGTGATCCTGGGCATCTGGGGTGCGGTCGCCCAGTACAAGGCCAGCGACCAGGTCGTCACCTTCGTGTCGTACCTGATCTTCGCGACCCCGACCTTCGTGCTCGCGATCCTGTCGATGATCGTCGCCACCCGCTTCAACCAGGCGATCGGCACACAGTTGATCGTGTTCAGTGGACAGGTCTCTGCCGACGCCCCACCTGATTTCTGGGGCAATCTCGCCGATCGGCTGTCGCACCTGTTCCTGCCCACCCTGGTCCTCATCCTGATCGGGGCGGCGTCGTACAGCCGCTACCAGCGCAACGCGATGCTCGACGTGCTCGGCGCCGACTACATCCGCACCGCGCGGTCGAAAGGGCTCACCCGCGGGCGCGCCCTGATCCGGCATGGCGTGCGCGTCGCGCTCATCCCCATGTCGACCTTCTTCGCCTACAGCTTCGGCACACTCATCGCCGGCGCGACCCTGCTCGAGCTGGTGTTCAGTTGGCACGGCATGGGTGAGCAGGCGATCCAGTCGATTCAGGCGCAGGACATCAACTCGGTCGCCGGCGCCACGTTGTTCGTCGCGGTGCTGATCCTGTGCTCATCGACACTGTCCGAGGTGCTGTACGCCGCACTCGACCCGAGGGTGAGGCGCTGACGTGAGTCTGTCTGACATCGACAAGCTGACCGAGGGGGCGAGCGGCTTCGGCGTCGACGTGCCCGAAGACCCCCGGCCCGTGGGCAGGCGCAAGTCCATCTCGCGGTCGGGGCTGGTCTGGCAGCGCCTGAAGGCCACGCCCCGCTTCTGGGCAGGAGCGGGCGTGCTCGCGGCCCTGTTCCTGTTCGCGACGGTCGGCCCGCTGCTGAGCCCCTACTCGATCACCGATCAGGATGTGATGGCGTTCAACGCGGCACCGACCGCCGCGCACTGGTTCGGCACCGACACTCTCGGTCACGACATCCTCGTGCAGACCATGGTCGGACTGCAGAAGTCGCTGGTGATCGGGTTCGTCGCGGGGCCGCTCGCCACCGCACTGGCGGCGATCATCGGGTCTTTTGCAGGCTACGTCGGCGGCGCGACCGACAAGGTGATCTCGTGGTTCATCGACCTGATGCTGGTGCTGCCGACCTTCTTCATCCTGATTCTGCTGTACCCGTTCTTCAAGGGGAACTGGGTCGTGATGATGTTCTTCCTGGCTTTCACCGGCTGGATGATCATGGCGCAGGTCGTGCGCTCGCAGACCCGTTCCCTGCGCGAACGCGACTTCGTCAAGGCGGCACGGTACATGGGCTTCAATGCGTGGTCGGTAGTCACACGCCACGTGATCCCCAACGTCGCCTCCTTGCTGATCATCGATGCGACGCTCGGAGTGGGTGCGATGATCCTGTCCGAGACGGCGCTCAGCTTCTTCGGGTTCGGGGTGCAGCCGCCCGACGTCTCGCTCGGCACCCTGCTCGAGAACGGGCAGGCGGCGGCGACCACGCGGTCGTGGTTGTTCCTCGCCCCCGCGGGAGTGCTGGTGATCCTGCTTCTGGCCATCAACTTCGTCGGCGACGCCCTCCGCGACGCCGTCGACCCGACCTCGGGGGTCAACCGTGGCTGACGCGCGCTCGTCGGCGCCTCTGCTCGAGGTGCGCAACCTGTCGGTCACTTTCCCGCAGAGCACCGGCGACGTGCAGGCCGTGCGTGACATCAGTTACACGATCTCCGAGGGCGAATTCCTCGGGATCGTCGGCGAATCGGGCTCGGGCAAGTCGGTCTCGTCCCTGGCGATCATGGGCCTGCTCCCCGACAACGCCGAGGTGACGGGAGAGATCCTGTTCCAAGGGAAGTCGCTGCTGAAGCTCGACGATCGCGAGCTGTCGCGCATCCGCGGCAACGAACTGGCGATCATCTTCCAGGACCCGCTGTCCGCGCTCACCCCGGTCTACACGATCGGTGATCAGATCGGCGAGGCCCTGCGGCTGCACGATCGTTCCCTGAGTCGCGCGGGCGCGGAGGCGCGTGCGGTCGAGCTGCTCCAGATCGTGGGTATCCCCGACGCGGCGCGTCGCGTGAAGGCGTTCCCTCACGAGTTCTCGGGCGGCATGCGCCAGCGGGCGATGATCGCGATGGCGATCTCGAACAACCCGCGGCTGATCATCGCCGATGAGCCGACGACGGCGCTCGACGTGACCATTCAAGCGCAGATCCTCGAGGTGCTCGAAGAGGCCAAACGCATCACCGGCGCCGCCGTCTCACTGATCACGCACGACCTCGGCGTCGTGGCCGGGCACGCCGACCGGGTGGCGGTCATGTACGCCGGCAAGCTCGTCGAACTCGGCGACGTCGATCAGATCTTCCACGAGCCGAACATGCCCTACACGATCGGCCTCCTGCGGTCGGTGCCGAACATCCGCACGGCAGGCACCGAGAGGCTCGTCCCGCTCGAGGGGCGTCCGCCGTCGCTGGCGAACCTGCCCGTGGGATGCCCGTTCGCGGCACGCTGCCCCATCGCCATCCCGAAATGCACGCAGGTCGAACCCGAACTCGCTCAGCACGGCCGCGACCCGGCACACACGAGCGCGTGCCATCGTGCCGGGGAGATCGCGAGCGGCGCCCTGACACCACCGCAGATCTTCCCCCGTCCCGAGCCGCTAGCACTGGCGGTCCGTGGCAAGGGCGAGACGGTGCTGTCGGTCGAGAATCTCGTCAAGCATTTCCCGCTGATGCGCGGCGGGGTGTTCCGCCGCCGGGTGGGCACGGTCCGCGCCGTCGACGGCGTCTCGTTCTCGGTGTCGGCCGGACGCACTCTCGCGATCGTGGGCGAGTCGGGCTGCGGCAAGACGACGACCATCCTCGAGTTGATGGAGTTGACGAAGCCCCAGGGGGGACGGATCGTCATCGAGGGTCGCGACATCGGCGCGCTCAGCAAAGACGAGCGCCGCGCCCTGCGTTCCGACATCCAGATCGTCTTCCAGGACCCGTCCGCCGCGGTCGACCCGCGCCTTCCCATCGGCGAGGTGATCGGCGAACCGTTGCTCGCGCAGAAGGTGTCGCGCGCCGACCGCGAGAAACGCGTCGCAGAGTTGCTCGACCTGGTCGGACTGGATGCCTCGATGGCGCAGCGCTACCCGCACGAGTTCTCGGGCGGCCAGCGTCAGCGAGTCGGAATCGCCCGCGGGCTCGCCACCGACCCGAGGGTGCTGGTGCTCGACGAGCCGGTGTCGGCGCTCGACGTGTCGATCCAGGCCGGAATCATCAACCTGCTGCAGGACCTGCGCGACCAGCTCGGGCTGTCGCTGGTGTTCGTGGCGCACGATCTGGCAGTGGTGCGGCAGATCGCCGATGACGTCGCCGTGATGTACCTCGGTCGCATCGTCGAACAGGGACCGATCGTGTCGGTGTTCGACGATCCGAAACACCCGTACACCCAGGCGCTCATGTCAGCGGCCCCGATCCCCGATCCCACTGCCGAGCGCGCGCGCAGCCGCGTCCTGCTCGACGGCGACCTGCCCAGCCCGGCGGAGCAGATCGACGGCTGCCGGTTCCGCACCCGGTGCCCGCTCTACAAACTGCTCGACGAATCGGCGCAGGCGCGCTGCATCGGCGAGGATCCGAAGCTGCAACCCCACGGTGACGTGGCCGTTGCGTGTCACCACGTCGAGCGCAACACGCTCGTCGTCGGATAGGTGAACCAACCACCAAGAGAGAGAAGAATGCACATGAACCGCAAGACATCCGCATTCGCTGCGGTCGCGGTACTCAGCGCGGGGCTGCTCGCGCTGACCGCCTGCGCACCGGGCGAGTCCACCACACCGCCGGCGGACTCGGAGTCGCTGCCTGCCGTGGGCTGGACGCGAGTCGACCCGGCCGACCTGCAACAGGGGGGCACCCTCAATCTGGCCATGCCGAACTCGGCGACCGACGACGGCAACTGGAACAACAACACCGCCGAGGGCGCCGAGGTCTACGCCGTCAACATGGAGGCGCCGACCTACGGAACCGGCATCCGCATCAAGGAGGACGGCTCCTGGGAGGTCAACCCCGACTACGCCACGAGCATCGAGCTCACCAGTGAGGACCCGCAGATCATCACGGTGAAGCTCAATGACAAGGCGGTCTGGGAGGACGGTTCGCCCATGACGGCGGCCGACTACGAAGCGACCTTCCACGCGCTGTCCGGTCAGGATCCGGCGTACAACATCGCGAGCAGCGCAGGCTTCGACCAGGTGAGCTCGTTCGACATCGCGAGCGACTACGAGTTCAGCTTCACGGTCGAGCCGGTGTACGCCGACTGGCCCAACATCATGAACGCGATGATCCTGCCGAAGGCGATCGCCGACGACCCCGAGGCCTGGAACACCGGCTTCGTCGACAAGCCCACGCCGTCGAGCGGCCCCTACGTCTACACGAGTATCGACAACTCCGCGAACACCTTCGCGGCGACGCCGAACCCGGTGTGGTGGGGTGACACGCCGAAGCTCGACAAGATCACGTTCACGGTGATCGACCAGGAGGCCCAAGCGCAGTCGTTCGCGAACGACGAGATCGACGCGATCGAGCTCTCCACGCCCGACCAGTACCTGTCGGCTCAGGACAAGGACGGCGCCGAGGTGCTGCGCTCCGGTGGTCTGACCTACTCGCAGGTCACGTTCAACGGCACGGTCGCACCTCTCGATGACCCGGCTGTCCGCCAGGCGATCGCGCACGGCATCGACCGCGACATCATGGGTCGCGCGGCCAACGAGCCGCTCGGCGCCCCGTCCTCGCCGGTGGGCAACTACGTGCTCATGCCCG
>JBDTQN010000079.1:0-8996 GCA_039932215.1 Pseudolysinimonas sp.
AACGCTGATCGAGTGGCGCCCGCGCAGCGGCCGCGTGTCGAAATCAGAACCCGTCAATCCCGCCAAAATCGCCGCCTGCATCGCCGCCGTCAGCGCCCGGATCGGTCGCCGCATCCGTCGTCGCCGCATCCGTCGTCGCCGCATCCGTCGTCGTTAGGCCGTCCCACGGCAGGAACGCACTCACCAGAGCTGACCCGACCACGTACCCAGCCACAGTGCCGATCAGCGAGCTGCCGATCATGCTGCCGAAGCCCGGGCCCCGGTAATCGGGATTCGAGAACGAACGCTCGAGGACGCCCGGCGTTCGCATCTCGGCGCGGGTCGCAGCGCGTGCCAGCGTGGCGGGTTCGCTCGAGAGCGGGCGCTCACCGGTGCCCGCGCCCTTGCTCAGCTCTTCGTAGATGATGGCCCGCTGTTCGTCGCTGAGCTTCGCGAAAGCTTCGGCGTGAACCTGTTCGATCGTCTCAGGAGGGGCCGTCCGCAACAGGTAGCCGTATCGCTCGATCGCGCGCTGGTCATCGGCCGGAGCATCGCCGCGCGAGACTGCGGGCGCGGCGGCGTCGTCCGTGCCGAACAGTCGCTCCAGAAATCCCATTGCCTGCCTCCGCCGATCACGCTAAACGCGCGAACTGTGCGGGTGCTGGACGGGAAGGTCAGCCGTTGAGGACTGACAGGATGTTGCCAGCGGGATCGGTGAACCAAGCGATATCGGGACCCATTCCCGCCGACTTGCCCCGCGCGATGCCCTTGTCGTCTTGGTGCGCACCCTCGTACCGCAGGATGGTGACCCCCGCCGCGACGAGCCGGTCGACGGCGGCGACGATGTCGGCCACCTCGAAGTTCAGCACCGTGAAGGTCGCCGGAACGTGGTCCTCTTTTGGGTACACGAACACATGGGTCGTTCCGCCGAGCCGCAGTTCGAGGCCCATGCCCGTGTCGACCACCTCGAGCCCGAGGGCGTCCCGATAAAAGGTGAGCGCGGCAGCCTGATCGCTGACCGAGAATCCACTGAAACCACCCGTGATCGTGAGCATGTCCGTCTCCTTGCGATTGTGTACGCTGTCCACAATGGCACACGCGTCGAGCGCCGTCCAGCAGCGCGCTACCTATCGTCACGGGGACCTCCGACAGGCCCTGCTCGACGCGGGCCTCGCCATGGCCCGCGAAGGCGGACCGGATGCGGTGGTGCTTCGGGAGGCGACGCGGCGGGCGGGCGTGTCACCGAATGCCGCCTACCGCCACTTCGCGGACCGGGAGGCGTTGGTCGCCGCCGTCAGCGACGCGGCCTCCAGTGCGTCGGCGGCCGTCATCGAGGCCGAATGGGATGCCGTGCCCGCCGGATCGGCGGCCGATACCGCTCACTCACACCTGCGCGCCGTCGGCACCGGCTACCTGCGGTTCGCCCGGGATGAGCCCGGTCTCTTCCGCGCGGCCTATACCGTCACCTCGAACCTGGAACAAGCATTCAGTCCGGACAAAGCCGGGCCAGGCGGGCGCACCCCGTTCCAGCTGCTGGGCATCGCGATCGACGAAATGGTCGCGGCCGGCTTGATGCCGATAGAGCGACGTCCCGGCGCCGAGCTCCTCGCCTGGTCGTCGGTGCACGGCCTGGCGATGTTGGTGCTCGAGGGTCCGCTGCGCGACCTGGACGAGGCGACCCTGCAGCATGCCGGCCGCGCGCTGATCGACATGGTGGATCGCGGACTCTGATCCGGCGCGACCTGACCGTGCAAGAGCAGCCGTCTGTTTTAGGCTGGGTCGCAGCATGAAAGCGTTGACCGAATCTGACATCCGCAACTCGCTCGTGAACGCGGGACCTGGCGAGGGCGAGCGGATCCCGATGCCGGGACTGCACGAGATGGTGTGGGACGACCGCGAATACCTCGGTTGGCGTGACCCCGGATCCCCGCAACGCGGCTTCCTGGTCGCGTGGCGCGACGGCTCCCCCGTCGGCATCGTGCTGCGCGCCTCTGGCATGAGACTGCAGGCCGGCGCAGCCATCTGCTCGCTGTGCAACACGCCGCAGCCGGCGAACCAGGTCACGATGTTCTCGGCCGTTCGGGCCGGGGCGGCAGGCAAGCGCGGCGACTCGGTGGGCACCTACATCTGCGCCGATTTGGCGTGCTCGCTGCTGATCCGGATCGCGCCGCCGCAGTACGAGATGCAACCGTCACCGGATGAGGTGGTCGCCTCGCGCGCGGCCGGGCTGGCGGCGCGGCTCGAAGCCTTCACCGAGCGGGTGCTGCAGACGGCCTAGGCCGCGACCCGTGCGACCTCGGCGATGAGACCGGGAAGCACCTTTTTCATGTACGGCGCCCAGGCCAGGGCGACAACCAGCCTCACGATCCACCCGCGTTTGGGTTGGGCGTGGTACGTGTAGGTCCAGCGAATGCGGGTGCCTTCGACCGAGGCGTCGAAGTCCCACTCCGCATCGGCGAAGGCAACGAGGTTGCCGAAGAAGCCGGTGAAGTCGGTCAGCTGGTACGCGAAACGCCGCGGCGAATCAACGACCTTGAGGCGCTCGATGACCGTGCCACCGTCGGAGAGGATGAGCTTGCGACTCTGGCCCACCGCATCCCATGCGCCTGTCTGGTCGTGGACCTTGACGATCCCGGGGATCAACCCTGTCTTGGGGTAGAAGCGAGTCGGGTCGCTCGGGGTCATGATCGCAAAGGTGCGATCGGGCTTCGCGGGGGCGAAACCTTCGACTTTCGCTGAGGAGGCCATGACGAGGATTCGGAGCGGACCGCTGAGGCGGTCGGCTAGTCGAACTTCTCGAGCAGGTGGAACGGGATCATGAGCGAGACGGCGACGCCGAGGAGTCCGGCGGAGAACAGCGCCGTGTCCCAACCTGGTGCGGCATCGAAGGCGTAGCCGAACAGCAGTAGCCCTGCGACGAAGCATGCAAACGCAACCAGGAACGCGAAGACCTTCATGCCTTCACCTTACCGGGGCCAGAACTTGACACGATGATTCGACGTATGTAACTTATCGGTTATCAAACCAGGAGGTTATGAATGGACGAGCTCACCCAGGTGTTCTCGGCGCTCGCAGACCCGACCCGGCGCAGCATCCTGATGCGGCTGATGCAGGGTGACGCGAGTGTCGCCGAACTGGCCCAGCCCTTCGCGATGAGCCAGCCCGCCGTCAGCAAACACCTCAAGGTGCTCGAGACGGCCGGGCTGATCTCTCGCAGCCGCGTCGCCACCTCCCGCTACAGCCACCTCGAGGCACGGCCCCTGAAGGAGGCGAACGAGTGGATGCAGAAATACAAGGAGTTCTGGAACGAGAGCTTCGACCGCCTGGACCAGGCTCTCGCCGACTACATGGAAACAACCTCAACGACAGAGAAAGAAGAGAACGATGACTGATCGCACCATCCCCGAGATCCCGGAGGCGCTCGACACCGACGTCTTCATCACCCGCGCGTTCAACGCACCGCGCGACGTGGTGTGGAAGTTCTTCACCGAACCCGAGTACATGGCGCGCTGGTTCGGCCCCTCGACCACGCACACGCCCGTCGAGGGCATCAACGTCGACCTGCATCCGGGCGGCCGGTGGGACCTCGACATGGTCGACAACGCGACGGGTGAGCACTACCCGATTCGCGCCAAGCTCACCGTGGTGATCCCGCCCGAGTATCTCGAGGGCGTCGAGAGCACCGGCACCGACACCATGACTCCCGACGGCACGACTCCGATCACCCTGCACATCTGGCTGCACGATCACGGCGACAAGACCCGCATGACCCTGCACCAGGGTCCGTTCCTCCCCGAGTTCCGCGACATGACGGTCGACGGCTGGAACGAGTCGTTCGTGAAGATCGACGACATCCTGTCGGCAGGCGTCTGATGGCGACGGAGTTCGTCACCTCCTCCGACGGCACGCGCATCGCGTTCTCGCGTGAGGGCTCCGGCCCGGCGCTCGTGCTCGTCGACGGCGCCATGTGTTACCGCGACTTCGGTCCGGCGAAGCCGTTCACCGACGAGCTGAAGGGCGACTTCACGGTCGTCAGCTACGACCGGCGCGGCCGCGGTGAGAGCGGCGACTCCTCGACGTACGACGCGAAGCTCGAGTTCGACGACCTTCGCGCGCTTCTGGATGCCGTGGGCGGCTCCCCCTATGTGCTCGGCTTCTCGTCGGGGGCGGGCCTTGCATATCGCGCGGCCGGCGCCGGCGTGAAGATGAAGAAGCTCGTCGGCTACGAGTCGCCCTGGGTGGGTCTGCGAGGCGGACGTGACTACGTCTCTGACCTCGACCGGCTGAACGCTGCGGGCCGCGGCGACAAGATGATCGACTACTTCATGACGAAGATGATCGGGGCGCCGTTCTTCATGCCTGCCATGTTCCGGCTCATGGGCGCGAACTGGAAGAAGCTGAAGTCGGTCGGGCCGACCATCCGGTACGACGCCCGCATCATGGGCGGCGACTTCGAGGTGCCGGTGGCCGAGTTGAAGAAGGTCAGCGTGCCGACCCTCGTCTCCTGGGGCAGCAAGGCGGCGAAAGAGATGGTGGCCGGCAATGCGCGGGTCGCCGCGGCGATCCCGGGTGCCGAACGTCGCATCCTCGACGGCCAGACCCACCAGGTCACGCCTGCCGCACTCGCACCCGTGCTGAGAGAATTCTTCGCATGAGCACGTTCACCACCACCCTGTTGCAGAACGGCAACAACGTCGGCATCGAGATTCCGGATGCGGTGGTCGCCGAGCTGGGCGGCAAGCGGGTTCCGGTGGTGATCACCATCGACGGCACCTACACCTACCGCAACACCACCGCCGTGATGGGTGGCAAGAACCTGGTCGGCGTGAGCTCGGAGCATCGGGCGGCATCCGGGGTCGTCGGCGGCCAGGTCGTCGAGATCACGATGGTGCGCGACGACGCCCCGCGTGAGGTCGAGGTGCCCGAGGTGCTGGCCACCGCGCTGGCCGGCGATCCGGTGGCCGCTGCCGCATGGGACAAGCTCGCCTACAGTCATCGCAAAGAGCACGCCCGCGCGATCACCGAGGCGAAGGCACAAGAGACGCGAGCGCGGCGAGTGGAGAAGACGATCTCGGCGCTGCGGGGCGAGTGACCGCTCTCAGTGCCGCGTCAGCCGCCAGCGCCAGACCTTGCCCGCCTGCACGTCTTTGACCTCGCCCTCGTTCGCGAACCCGAGGCGCTCGAGCACCATCGTCGACGGGTTCTCGTGGGTGAGGGTGTGAGCGACGACGCTGTTGACCTCGCGCGCCTCGAAAGCCTTCGCGACGAGCGCGGCGGCCGCCCCGGTGCCGTAGTGCTTGCCCCGGAAGCCGGGCGCGATCTCGTAGCCGATCTCGACCGACCCGTGACGGGGGCGCCCGACGAAGCCGCCCGATCCGACCAGCAGACCGTTCACCAGAAAGAAGTGCATCCACCAGTCGGCCTCGTGCGGGTGGCTCTGGAGGCGGTCGATCGTGAAACCGATCGCCTCGGGGAACTCGGGCCAGCTGCCGGGCGCCGGTGAACCGATCCGTTTTGCGAACGCCCAGCGATCGGTCGCGAGCGCGGTCAGGTCGGCAACCGTCGCCGGGACGATCTCGACGGCGGGGATCGGGACTGTGCTCACGGGAATCCTTTCCACGAGGTAGGGCCGCGCGAGCCCGCCGGGTAGGTGTCGAGGCGCACAGCGTCGCGGCGCCACGCAGCGAGCACCGGCGACACGATGCGCCAGCACTGCTCTGCAATGTCACCGCGCACAGAAAGGGTCGGGTCGCCTTCGCACAACTCGGCGAGCACTTCGCCGTAGGCGCTGAGTTCGCTCGGGCCGAACTCGGCGTGCAGCACGTCGTGCTCGAGATCGAACGGGTCGTCGCGGCCGTTCGTGACCAGATCCATGTCGAGCGTCGCCGGCTTGATGCCGATACGCAACTGCGCTCCGGTCGACGGCCCCTTGAACCCCGTCGGCAGGTGCGGCACCTCGCGGAAGTGGAACACCAGATCTTGACGCGGCTGCCCGATGGCCTTGCCCGATCGCAGCACGAACGGAACACCGGCCCAGCGCCATGTGTCGACCGCGACGGTCAGCTCGGCCAGCGTCTCGGTGCGGCGGGCGGGGACGACCCCCGGCTCGGCCGTATAGGCGGGTAGCCTGCGACGGCCGACCGTGCCCGCCGTGTAGCGCGCGCGGCGGCTCGCCGTGCCGTCCGTCTTCCACGGCTTGGTCGCGCGCAGCACCTGCGCCATTGCACCGCGGAGGTCTTCGGAGGACACGCTCGACGGTGCCTCCATCGTGGCGAGCGCAAGCACCAGCAGCAGGTGGCTCTGGATCATGTCGACCAGGGCGCCTGCGTGGTCGTAGTAGCCGGCGCGACCCTCGAGCGCGAGATCTTCTTCGATGACGAGCTCGACGCGCTCGACGTTCTGGGCCGAGAGCAGAGGCTCGAACAGCCGGTTCGCGAAACGCAGGCCGATCAGGTTGAGCACGGTCGATTTGCCGAGAAAGTGATCCACCCGAAAAACCTGGTCCTCGGGCACCATCATCTCGAGTAGACGATTCAGCGAACGGGCCGACTTCGCGTCCGATCCGAACGGCTTCTCGAGCGCGAGCACGATGCCCGCCGGCAGCTTCATGGTCGACAGGGTCGTGCACGCCTTCAACGCGATCGCCGGCGGCAACGCGAAGTACACCGCCGTGCGGCCCGTCGCCTCGGCGAGCACCCGGGACAGGTCGTCGGCCGAGGTGGCGTCCGCGCGCAGATAGAAGGACTCCTTGGCGACCCGGTCACCCAGAGCGGAACGGGTGCCCGCGAAGGCCGCGGTGATCCGGGAACGCCACACGGCATCCGTCATCGCACCCCGGTCGACACCGATCACCTTCATGGCCCGGCCGCGCGACGAAGCGAGCAGAGACCCCAGCCCGGGGAGCAGCAATCGCGAGGTCAGATCACCGCCCGCGCCGAGAATCACCAGAGTCTCGATCGGCGCATGAGCCATGCTGCGAGGCTACAGCGCAGACTGGAGACATGACCGCCACCGAATCGGTGTGGGACTACCCGCGTCCTCCACGGGTCGAGCCCACCACAGCACGCATCGTCATCCGCCTCGGCGGCGAGGTTGTCGCCGACACGACAGATGCCGTCCGCGTTCTCGAGACCAGCCATCCGCCCGTGTACTACCTGCCGCGCTCGGCCTTCATCGATGGCGCGCTCGAGCCCGCGACGGGCAGCAGCTTCTGCGAGTACAAGGGTGCCGCGCGGTACCTGTCGGTGCGAGGCGGGGGCGAGATCGCCGAGCACGCCGCCTGGTACTACCCGACCCCGAGTGACGGGTACGCCGAGCTCGCCGACCGGGTCGCGGTCTATCCGTCGCCGATGGACTCGTGTGAAGTCGATGGCGAGGTCGTCGCCGCGCAGGAGGGCGACTTCTATGGGGGCTGGATCACGTCGCAGATCACCGGGCCGTTCAAGGGAGCACCGGGAACGGCCGGCTGGTAGGCAAGGAGGCTCCGCCCCTTCTTGTACTGTGTGCGCATGACCGCCGCTGTCGTCCCGACCCCGGAGCGCAATCGTCTGGGGATCGCCGCGCTCGTGCTCGTGCTGATCGCGATCGCGCTGCCGATCCTGGTCTTCATCGTCGCCGCGGTGGCTGCCAGCATCGAGGGAGCTGAGGGCGACGCGGTCGGCTGGAACATCCTCGGCGGGTTCATCATCGCCGGCGTGAGCGTCACGGCGTTCGCGCCGATCGCCATCGTTGCCCTGGTGCTCGGCATCGTCGCGGTGACCCGCAAGGGCAAACGCAAGGTGCAGGCGGTCATCGCGATCATCCTGTCGGTCGGGCCCGGGCTGGCGATCTTCGGCCTCCCCGCCGCCATCGACAGCATGTTCTGACGCGGGTAGCGTCGGGATGGATGAAACGCCAGCCCCTGCGATCATCCGTCCTCGCGGCGGCGGCCTACGATTCCGCGACCGCGGTGCTCGAGCTCGAGTTCACCAGCGGTGACGTGTACCGCTACTTCGCGGTGCCGCCCTCGGTGTTCCGGGCGCTCGTCGACGGCGACAGTCCGGGCGCCTACTTCAACACGCACATCAGCGACAAGTACCCGACCCGGCAGCAATACGAGTGACGCGGCTCCTCATCATCAGCGACACCCACGTGCCGCAGCGTGCCCGTGCCCTGCCCGAACCGCTGTGGCGCGCGATCGACGAGGCCGACGTCGTGATCCACGCGGGCGACTGGAACGGGCTGCCGCTGCTCGACGACGTCGAGCGCCGCGCCGCGCGGCTCATCGCGGTGTACGGGAACAACGACGGGACCGAGCTGCGAGCCCGTCTACCGGAGGTCGCCCACGCGACCCTCGACGGCATCCGGATCGCGGTCGTGCACGAAACCGGCGGTCGCGACGGACGTGAGGCCCGGATGGCCGCGGCGTTTCCCGATACCGACGTGCTGGTCTTCGGGCACAGCCACATCCCGTGGGACACGGTCGCCCCGAACGGACTGCGGCTGCTCAACCCGGGTTCGCCGACCGACAGACGGCGAGAGCCGCACGCCACCTACCTGACCGCCGTCGCGGACGATGGCGTGCTGGGTGGCGTGCGGCTCGTGACGCTCTAGTCGTTCGACGTGGCCTTCAGCGCCGCGACGAGGATGCCGACCAGCCAGCCGACGGTCATCAGGGCGAACACCGCCATGATCGCGGGCGCGGTGAGCTGGTGCGTGAGCCACACGATGCCGATGAAGACGCCGACCACCAGGTAGGTGACCACGCCGATCCAGACCGGGCGGCTCAGCGAGCTGACGGCCGTGCCGACCTTGTTGTTGTTCTGCGCGAGCCGCGTGCGCAACTCGATCCCGAGCAGCGCGGCCGTCGAGGTCGCCACGCCACCACCGAACAGTGCGGCCAGTATTCCGGTGGCCACGGGGACCATCGGTGCCGCTTCGGTCGCCGACGCCTGGAAGTTCCAGACGTAGAAACCGATCCATCCCCACAGCACCACGAAAACCGCGAGTGCGAGGAAGGCGACGATCAGGAGGGGGTT
>JBDTQN010000080.1:0-8967 GCA_039932215.1 Pseudolysinimonas sp.
GGCCGCCGGTGTCGCCTCCCGCCGGGTCGTCGAGCAGTACATCGCCGAGGGGCGCATCTCGGTGAACGGCGAGATCGTCACCGAGCAGGGGCGCCGTGTCGACCCGACCCGCGACAAGGTCGCCGTCGACGGCGTGGCCGTGCAGCTCGACCCCGAGAAGCAGTACGTGATGCTGAACAAGCCGACCGGTGTGGTCAGTTCGATGAAAGACGAGAACGGTCGCCGCGATCTGCAGGAGTTCGTGCGCCAGTACCCCGAGCGCCTGTTCAACGTCGGCCGGCTCGACGCCGAGACCAGCGGGCTGCTGCTGCTCACCAACGACGGCGAACTCGCACACGTGCTCGCGCATCCCTCGTTCGGTGTCACGAAGACGTATGTCGCGACCGTCCGGGGCGTCGCTACCGCGGCTGTGATGCGCACACTCGAGCACGGGATCGAGCTCGACGACGGCCCGATCGCGGCGGACCGGGCACGCATCGTGGGGGAGGCGTCGAAAGACCGCACCCTCGTCGAGCTGACGCTTCATTCGGGGCGCAACCGCATCGTGCGGCGCATGCTCGACCATGTCGGGCATCCGGTGCTCGAACTGGTGCGCCGCCAGTTCGGCCCGCTGCACCTCGGAACGCTGGCGCAGGGCAGCTCGCGCGACCTCACTAAGGTGGAACTCGGCCAATTGCTGACGCTGAGCCGTGAGGACACCCCAGGATGAACGACCGCCGACTCGCGGAGCAGGTCCGCATCGTCGGCAGCGGCCTCCTCGGCGCCAGCATCGGGCTCGGCCTGCGTGCGCGCGGAGTGGACGTCATCGTCGAGGACGCGTCGCCGTCTGCCCGCAACCTGGCGATCGCCTACGGCGCCGGCCGTGCGCCCTCGGCCGAGGACGCACCCGGGCTGATCGTGGTGGCGGTGCCGCCCGACGTGACCGCGGATGTGGTGGCCGCAGAGCTCGACCGGTACCCGGATGCGTTGGTCACCGATGTCGCCAGCGTCAAGGTCGCGCCCCTCGAAGAGTTGCGCGCCCGCGGCGCCGACCTCTCGCGCTACCTCGGCACCCATCCGATGGCGGGCCGCGAACGCGGCGGAGCCGTTTCGGCCCGCGCCGACCTGTTCATCGGCCGCCCCTGGATCCTCGCCGGGCACGACGCGATCACCTACCGTCGCGCCGCCGCCATCGAGCACCTGATCCTCGACCTGGGTGCGGTGCCGATCGAGATGGATGCGGCCGACCACGACCGCAGTGTGGCTCTCGTCTCGCACGCGCCGCAGCTGGTCGCCTCGATGCTCGCGAGCCGTCTGCGCGACGGGTCCGGTGCCGCGCTCGGCCTCGCGGGGCAGGGGCTGCGCGACACGACCCGCATCGCATCCAGCGACCCCGCCCTGTGGGTGCAGATCCTCGGCGCCAACGCCGCCGCGGTCGCCGAGGTGCTGCGCCCCCTGCGCGACGACCTCGACGCGGTGCTCGCCGCGCTGGACGCCCCCGACGAACCGGCCTCGCGCCGCGTGATCGCCGAGACCCTCGCCGCCGGCAACGACGGAGTGTCCCGAATCCCCGGCAAGCACGGGCAGGACAAGCGCTACACCGCCTTGGTCGTCAAGATCGACGACAAGCCGGGTGAGCTGGCGCGACTGCTCACCGAGATCGGCGAAGAGGGCGTGAACATGGAAGACCTGCGGCTCGAGCACTCGCCCGAGACGAGAGTGGGCTTCGCCGAGATCTCGGTGCTGCCCGAGGCCGCCCACCGGCTGGCGGCGGCACTCGAGACGCGCGGATGGACCCTGATGGAGGCGGAGCGGTGAACCCGATAGTTGTCGCGGTCGACGGCCCGGCGGGCAGCGGCAAATCGAGCGTGAGCAAGGCCGCCTCGCGCGCGCTGGGCTACGCATACCTCGACACGGGCGCCGCATACCGCGCCCTCACCTGGGTCGCGCTCGAGAACGGTGTCGACCCGGTCGACGCCGACGAGGTGGTGGCCCTGCTCGACGACTTCCCCTATGCGACCGAGCTCGGTGACGAAGGAACCGTCGTGCGCATCGGCGACATCGACGTGACGCACGAGATCCGCGAGCCGCGCATCAGCGCCGTGGTCAGCGACATAGCCCGCATTCCCGCGGTGCGAACGGCGCTCAACGATGCGTTCCGCCGGCTGATCTCGGGCACCGAGTCGCCGGGAATCGTGGTCGAGGGCCGCGACATCACGACGGTCGTCGCCCCCGATGCCCCGGTCCGCATCCTGTTGACCGCCGACGAAGCGGTTAGGATTGCCAGGCGCTCTGCCGAGCTCGCGCCCGACGCCGTTTCAACGGCCGACCAACTGCGCGAGCGAGACAGGCGGGACGCCCAGGTGGTCGACTTTTTGACCGCGGCGCCCGGCGTCACGACGATCGACTCGACCGAACTCGACTTCGATCAGACGGTGGATGCCGTGGTGCGCCTGGTGAGAGACACGACTTCTTAAGACAGGACCTTGCATGAGCGGCGACATCGACGACGACGAGATTCTCGACGAGTTCGACCCCGAGCTCAGCGCCCGGCTCGACGCACTCGACGAGGACGAGGCCGAACAGCGCGCCGCCAGCCTTCGCGCCGGCCTGGCCGACTTCGATCTCGACGACGAAGACCTCGAACTGCTCGAGGCCGTTGGCGAAGGCAGCGATGGCATCACCTATCTGCCCGCGCTGCCGGCGGTCGCCATCGTCGGACGCCCGAACGTCGGCAAGTCGGCCCTCGTCAACCGCATCCTCGGCCGCCGCGAGGCGGTCGTCGAAGACACCCCCGGCGTCACGCGCGACCGCGTGACGTACAAGTCGGAATGGCTGGGCCGGCGGTTCACGGTCGTCGACACCGGCGGCTGGGAGCCCGACGCGCAGGGCATCAACGCCGCCGTGGCCGCGCAGGCCGAGGTCGCCGTCGACCTGGCCGATGCGGTGCTCTTCGTCGTCGACATCAACGTCGGGGCGACCGCGACCGACGAGCACGTGGTCAAGATGCTGCGGTCGTCGAAGAAGCCGGTCATTCTGGTCGCGAACAAGTCCGATGACGCGATCCGCGATCCGCGCGCCGCCGAACTGTGGAGCCTGGGCCTCGGCGAGCCGTGGCCGCTGTCGGCACTGCACGGCCGTGGCGTCGCCGACATGCTCGACCACGTGATGACGGTGCTGCCCGCCGTGTCCGCCGTCGCGAAAGAGGAGATCGGCGGACCCCGGCGCGTCGCCATCATCGGTCGCCCGAACGTGGGCAAGAGTTCGCTGCTGAACAAGGCGGCCGGTGAAGAACGGGTGGTCGTCAACGAACTGGCCGGCACCACGCGCGACCCGGTCGACGAGCAGGTCGAACTGGGCGGCAAGATCTGGACGTTCGTCGACACCGCCGGCATCCGCAAGCGGGTGCACCTGCAGCAGGGCGCCGACTTCTACGCGTCGCTGCGCACCAGCGCCGCGCTCGAGAAGGCCGAAGTCGCCGTGGTCGTGCTCGACGTCACCGAGCCGGTGTCGGTGCAAGACCTGCGCATCATCGACCTCGTGCTCGAGTCGGGCCGCGCGCTCGTGCTCGCCTACAACAAGTGGGACCTGCTCGACGACGAACGCCGTCGCTGGCTCGAACGCGAAATCGAGGAGGATCTGGCACACGTGACCTGGGCGCCTCGGGTGAACATCTCCGCGCGAACCGGACGCCACCTCGAGAAACTCGTTCCGGCGCTGGAGCTGGCCCTCGACAGCTGGGACACCCGCATCCCGACGGGCAAGCTCAACGCGCTGATCGCCGAGATCGCGGCCGAGCATCCGCACCCGGTGCGCGGCGGCAAGCAGCCCCGCATCCTGTTCGGCACGCAGGCCTCGACCCGCCCGCCGACGTTCGTGCTGTTCACCACCGGGTTCCTCGACCCGCAGTACCGCCGTTTTATCCAGCGTCGGTTGCGCGAGGTGTACGGCTTCGAGGGCACGCCGATCGCCGTGAACATGCGGGTGCGGGAGAAGCGCAAGCGCTGACGGTCGTCACGCATAGGGTTCCCCCCGTGCACATCGAACCGTTCCGGGCGACCATCGATCCCTCCGTTCTGCGTGACCTGCGATTGCGTCTCGCCGCCACGCGTTGGCCGGATGCGGCGCCGGGCGAGGCCTGGTCGCAGGGCACCGACCGTGAGTGGTTACGGGACTTCGTCGACGACTGGGGCGGTCAGGATGCGGTGACCGTCGAACGGGAGCTCAACGCCCACCCGCAGTTCATCGCCGACGTCGACGGCACGCCGATCCATTTCGTGCACCTCCGCCGCGGGGGGCCGGCGCTCATCTTGACCCACGGCTGGCCGAGCGCGTACCTCGAGTACCTGCCGCTGATCGACCTGCTGCCGGACTACGACCTGGTGATCCCGTCCCTGCCGGGCTACGGGTTCTCCGGCCGGCCGGCCGCCTGCACGACACGCGATGTCGCGGCGCTCTGGGCGACCCTGATGACCGGGCTCGGCTACGAGCGCTTCGGGGCCGTTGGATCGGACTTCGGGTCCGCGGTCGCCACCTACCTCGGCTTGGACTTCCCTGACCGGGTGACGGGTATCCACCTGTCGAACCTCGACGTGTGGCCGACGGCCGAGCCCGAGACCGACGACGAGCGTGCCTTTCTGGCCGTGGCTCACGGCTGGGACGCCACCGAACGCGGTTACAGCTTCATCCAGGGCACGCGCCCGCAGACGTTGTCGTACGGGTTGACCGACTCACCGGCGGGCTTGGCCGCATGGATCCTCGAGAAGTGGCGCGCGTGGGGAGACACCGACGGCGACGTTGACGCCCGGTTCGGGCGGGCGTTCCTTCTCACGTTGATGACGCTCTACTGGATGACCGGCACGATCGGGTCCTCGATCCGCGACTACATCGACAATCGCGACGCCCGCACTGGCAGCCTGCCGCCGGGGGTGCGGGTCGAGATCCCGGTCGGGTTTGCCGACTTCGGAGCGAACTTCGTGCCCGAGGGCCGGGTTCCGCGGTCGTGGGTCGAGCGCGGGTACACCGTCACCCGCTTCTCCGAGATGCCGCACGGCGGTCACTTCGCTGCGCGCGAAGAGCCCGAGCTGCTGGCTGGCGAGATCCGCGCGTTCTTCGCATCGATCTGAGGCTGGCGCCTCGTCGGGGGAGGGGTGCAGGGTGGAGGCATGAACGCGATCCTGAATCCCTACCTGCACTTTCGCGACACCGCCCGCGCGGCGATGGAGTTCTATCACGGTGTGTTCGGCGGTGAACTGACCGTCCAGACCTTCGGCGAGTTCGGCGATCCGTACCCCGGCGAGAGCGACAAGGTCATGCACGCCCAGCTCGAGACCCCGAGCGGGTTCACGCTGATGGCATCCGACACGCCGAACCGGATGGGCCACGACCGCGGCGAGAACGTCGCGTCGGTCTCGATCAGCGGCGAGAAGGCGGCCGATGCCGAGTTGCGCGGCTACTGGGACAAGCTCGCCGTCGGCGGCACGATCACCCAGCCGCTCGAAACCGCGCCGTGGGGCGCCACGTTCGGCATGATCGTTGACGCGCACGGGGTGAACTGGCTGATCAACATCAGCGCCGAGTGAGCGGCCCGGCAACCTCGTTCGGTGCCGCGGCGGGGGAGTACGACCGCGCCCGCCCCGAGTATCCGGCCGATGCGGTGCGCTGGTTCCTGCCCGACGGCGCGCAGAAGGTGGCGGATGCCGGGGCCGGCACGGGCAAGCTGAGCGCGGTTCTGGCGGCGGCCGGGCATGAGGTCGTCGCGATCGATCCCGACCCGCAGATGCTCGCTGCTCTGAGCGCACGGTACCCCGGCATCCCGACCCTGATCGGAACGGGCGAGTCGCTGCCGCTCGACGATGCGTCGGTCGATGCGGTGACGTTCGGCCAGGCGTGGCACTGGGTCGATCCCGCTGTCGCGTCGCCCGAGGTGGCGCGGGTGCTGCGCGCCGGCGGTGTGCTCGGCCTGTTCTGGAACCTGCGTGACGAGTCCGTCGAGTGGGTGCACGAGCTCAGTAGCATCATGCACGCCTCGAACGCCGAGACGATGATCGCCGAGGGTGGGGTTGTGGTCACCGCTCCGTTCGGCGAGCCCGAGCACACCACGTTCGACTGGTCGACAAATTTCGAGGTCGACGGACTCGTCGACCTCGCGGCCTCCCGGAGCTATGTGATCAGCGAGACGCCCGAGCGTCGCGCTGAGATTCTGGATGGGGTGCGCGCCCTCGCTGAACGGGTCGCCGATGCCGACGGCCGGGTCACCATGCCGTACCGCACGCACGTGTATCGCTACCCGGTGGCGCGGTGACCGAAAATTGGTTCGACGGCAACCTTCCGTAGCCACCTGTTCGCGCTCTATGCTCTCAGCCGCACTCCACTTGTGTAGAGGACTCGGCGAGAGGACGACGATGGACAGCTCCACCGTCGGTGACACGGCATGAGTGGCACCATCTCGGCCTCGCCGAGCTCTGCAACCCCGACCGTCTCCACGCCCACGTTGGCCGCCGCCTGGGTCGTCGTCGCCGCCCTCACCGTTCCCGAAATCGTCCTTCGCGGCTTTCTTGGGTGGGACACCTCGTGGATGTTGCCGGGTCGCATCGGCCTGCTAGTCGTGCTGCTGGTGGTGACAGGGTTTTCGACGAGCATTCGTCCACTTCGCGGCTTCTTCATCGTTCTGCTCGTCATCTATGCGGGTGAGGGCCTGCTCTTCGGCACGGTGATCGCCCAATCCGGCCTGTACCTCGATGTGGTCGGTGATGATGCGTATGCGCAATTCCTCGGTGAACGCGTTCTGCGCATCGGTGCCGTGGTGGTGATGATCGCGGTACTTCTGCTGATGGGCCTGAAGCCACGCGAGTTCTATCTCACGCTGGGGAATCCGCGGGCCATATCTGAGCGCGACCCGTTCCTGCGCCTGCCGCCGAAAGCACAACCGTGGACGAAATTCGGTCGCAACTACGCCATCATTTCGACCGCGATCCTGTTGGCTTTCCTCCTGCCGGCAGTCCAGCCATCTCTGGCAGCCCTGACCCCTGGCCTCATCGGGTTTGCGGCGGGCTGCGCGCTGATCAACTCGTTCGCGGAGGAATTCCTCTACCGGGCGGCCCTGTTGCCTCAGCTAGTACGACAATTCCCGCCGCAACATGTGCTGTTGCGTGTCGCGGTGTGGTTCGGGTTGTCCCACTATTTCGGGGTCCCGAGTGGGATCAGTGGCGTGATCCTGACGGCGATCGGCGGATGGTTCTTTGCCAAGAGCATGATGGAGACACGCGGCATGGCGGTCCCGTGGTTTCTCCACTTCCTCTCCGATTTCGCCGTCTATACCGTGATTCTCCTGGCGGGCGTCCTCGACAATTGACACGTCGGAGGATCGCTAGAGGGTCTTGCGGTAGTACCGCTCTCCGGGAAAGAACCCGTACGGCGGGTAGACGTCGATGCGGTCGTAGCCGAGCGCCTCATAGAGTCCGTGCGCCGCGAGCTACAGACCCCCGGTCTGCAGCACCATCGTCGTCATTCCGGCCGCCTTTGCCCGCTCGTGCAGGTCGAGCATGAGTGCTTTCGAGAGTCCGCGACCGCGGTAGGCATCGGCGACGTAGACGCGCTTGACCTCCCACTCGCTGGCCGGGGCAGGCTGCGACGGACGAACCGCGGCGGTCGCGACCGGCATGCCGTCGTCGAGTACGAGCAGCGTGACGACGATCTCGGCCGGGTCGACGGCGAGTGACCCCCGCGCGGCGGCGAGGCCTTCGGGGGAGAGGGCGTCGAGGTCGGGCTTGTACAGCGCGCCCGTCTCGGCGAACAGCGCGGTGTGCAGGTCGGTCACTCGGGGATCGGCCCAGTCGACGACCTCGGTGGTGATCATGCGACACCCACGTACTGTGCGAGGTGCTCGCCGGTGAGCGTCTTCTTCTTCGCGTTGACCAGTTCGGCCGGGGTGCCTTCGAACACGATCGTGCCTCCGTCATGGCCGGCGCCGGGGCCGAGGTCGATGATCCAGTCGGCGTGAGCCATCACGGCCTGGTGGTGCTCGATGACGATGACGCTCTTGCCCGCGTCGACGAGGCGGTCGAGCAAGCCGAGCAACTGCTCGACGTCGGCGAGGTGCAGCCCGGTGGTGGGCTCATCGAGCACATAGATGCCGCCCTTCTCGGCCATGTGGATGGCGAGTTTCAGCCGCTGACGCTCGCCGCCCGACAGGGTGGTGAGTGGCTGACCCAGCGACAGGTACCCGAGACCGACGTCAGACATGCGCTCGAGGATGGCGTGCGCGGCCTTCACGGCGGCCTCGCCGTCGAAGTAGTCGCGCGCCTCGTCGACGCTCATCGCCAGCACGTCGGCGATGTTCTTGCCGGCGAGGGTGTACTCGAGCACGGCGGCCTGAAAACGCTTGCCGCCGCAGACCTCGCACACGGAGGCGACGCCGGCCATCATCCCCAGGTCGGTGTAGATGACACCGTTGCCGTTGCAGTTCGGGCAGGCGCCCTCGGAGTTGGCGCTGAAGAGCGCCGGTTTCACCCCATTCGCTTTTGCGAAGGCGGCGCGGATCGGATCAAGCAGGCCCGTATACGTCGCCGGGTTGCTGCGCCGCGATCCGCGGATGGCGGCCTGATCGACCGAGACCACCCCGGCATCCTGCGGCAGAGAACCGTGGATGAGCGAGCTCTTGCCCGACCCGGCGACCCCGGTCAACACGGCCAGCACTCCGAGTGGCACATCGACGTCGACATTCTTGAGGTTGTTCTGGGTGGCTCCGCGGATCTGCAGCGAACCTGTCGGCTGACGCACTTCGTTCTTGAGGGTCGCGCGGTCATCCAGATGCTTGCCCGTGAGCGTGCCGCTCGTTCGCAGGTCGGCGACGGTGCCCTCGAACTGGATCTCGCCGCCCGCCGAACCGGCCCCCGGCCCCAGGTCGACCACGTGATCGGCGATCGCGATCGTCTCGGGCTTGTGCTCGACGACGAGCACCGTGTTGCCCTTGTCGCGCAGCCGCAG